>DATMOE010000024.1:0-8706 GCA_035568435.1 Herbaspirillum sp.
TCGGTTTGTCGGCCAGCTTGGCCTTGGCGATGGCGGCGCTGACAGCCTCGACATCGTGGCCGTCAACCGCCGGAATCACGTTCCAGCCGTATGCATCGAAACGCTTCGGGGTGTCGTCGCGGAACCAGCCGTCGACCCTGCCGTCAATCGAAATACCGTTGTCGTCGTACAGCACGATCAGTTTGGACAAGCGCAGCGTGCCGGCCAACGAACAGGCCTCGTGCGAAATACCTTCCATCAGGCAACCGTCGCCGACAAAAGCATAAGTGTAATGATCGACCACGGCCAGATCGGGCTTGTTGAATTCGGCTGCCAGCAGCTTTTCAGCCAGCGCCATGCCGACGGCGTTGGTCAGGCCCTGACCGAGCGGGCCGGTGGTCGTTTCCACACCGGGCGTGACATCGACTTCGGGATGGCCGGGTGTTTTGGAATGCAGTTGACGGAAATTTTTCAAATCCTCCATCGACAGATCGTAGCCGCTCAGATGCAACAGCGCGTATTGCAGCATCGAGCCGTGTCCGTTCGACAAAACAAAGCGATCCCGATTGGCCCATTTAGGATTAGACGGATTGTGCCGGTAATGGCCGGCCCATAAAGCAACCGCAATTTCCGCCATGCCCATCGGCATGCCGGGATGACCGGAATTGGCTTTTTGCACTGCGTCCATTGCCAAAGCGCGGATCGCATTGGCCATTTTTTCGGTTGGGATTGTCGATGTCATATTTGATAAAAACGATGAATGGCGATGGGCAATGATGGAAATCTTGCCGGCTGAGAAGCCAAGTATTTTACCAGAGAGATGGCCGAACTATTAAAATCGACCGCATTATCAGGCCGAAATCAGGCTAAACACGCGCCATACAGGAGCAATGCCGTTCAGTTAAGTAGATTTGGCGCTAAAGGTGACCCTTCGACAAGCTCAGGGCGAACGGGTTTTGGTGAAAATTTCAAAGAAAAACCGTTCGCCCTGAGCAGGCCGCAGGCCGTGTCGAAGGGTCACCGCCAAACTTAAATTTTCTTAACTGAACGGCATTAACCCTACAGGAACGCATTACAGGATTATCATGCCGCGCTTTTATTGCCCCATCCCACTGGCCCTCGGCCTTACCGTCCGCTTGCCGGATCATGTTGCCCATCACGTGCAGGTACTGCGCATGCAGCAAGGCGATCTGGTCACGCTGTTTAACGGCGCCGGCGGCGAATATACGGCGAGCCTCTCGCTGATCGAAAAAAAGAGCGTCAGCGTTCTATTGAAGGCCTTTTCGCCACGCGAGGTTGAGCTGCCTTATGCGATCACCCTGGCGCAGGCGTTGCCGGAAGGCTCGAAGCTGGACTGGATTATCGAAAAATCGGTGGAACTGGGCGTCACGGCGATCCAGCCTTTGGCGGCACAGCGTTGTGTGGTGCGGCTCGATCCCGAACGTGCCGGCAAGAAACAAGTCCACTGGCAGGCCGTCATCGTCGCCGCCGCCGAACAGAGCGGGCGCAACCGTCTGCCGCTGATCGCGCCGCCGACCTCGCTGGCCGATTGGCTGGCGCAACAGGATTTACATAAAAGGGTGTTGTTGTCGCCCCGCGGCGAGCAATCGTTATCGGACTGGGCGCGGCACCAGCCGGCGCAGGCGCTGGCGCTGTTGATCGGCCCGGAAGGCGGATTCACCGAAACCGAGGAACAACTGGCCTGCAAGCATGGCGCAATCATGTTGTCGATGGGACCACGCGTCTTACGCACCGAAACCGCCGGCCTGGCCGCCCTGGCCGCGCTGAACGCGATCTGGGGTGAAATGTAGCGGTGAAAGCCTTTATAATGGCAAGTTTTGGAACGGCTTCTTGCTGAATCGATGAAGGTATTTCGAGGACTCCCCAATGCTGCATCGCGCGCGCCCTGCGCGTTGACGATCGGCAATTTCGACGGCGTACATCGCGGCCATCAAGCGCTGCTGGTGCAGGTGCGTGCCGCGGCATCGCGCTTGCAACTGGACGCCGCCGTCATGACCTTCGATCCGCATCCGCGCGAATTCTTCGCGCAACGCAGCAGCGGTGGCGCGGCAACCCCGGCGCAAGCACCACAAGTCCCCAAACGCATCGCCAATCTGCGCGACAAACTGGAATCACTGGCCGAAGCAGGCATAGACCGCGTCATCGTCGAACATTTCAACGCCGGTTTCGCCGCCTTGTCGCCGCAGGCATTCATCGAAAAAGTACTGGTGCAGGGTTTGCACGTTAAATGGCTGATGGTCGGCGAGGATTTCTGTTTCGGTGCGCGCCGCGCCGGCAATCTCGCCACCCTGATCGAAGCCGGCAAGCAATACGGCTTCGAAGTGGTGACCCTGCCGACCGTGATGAATGACGGCATACGGATCTCTTCATCCTCGGTACGCAGTGCCTTGGCCGCCGGCGATTTCAACCATACCCGGCAATTGCTGGGACACCCCTATGCAATTTCAGGACACGTGATCCACGGCCAGAAATTAGGCCGCCATATCGGCTTTCCGACCCTGAACATGCATTTCCGGCATCGGCATCCGGCGCTGGCCGGCATTTTCGTGGTGCAAGTACACGGCTTGTCCGCGCTGCCGCTGCCCGGTGTGGCCAGCCTGGGCGCGCGCCCTACGGTGGACGACAGCGGCCGGATTTTACTGGAAACGCATATCTTCGATTATCAGCAGGACTGCTACGGCAAATTGGTGCGGGTGGAGTTTCTGCACAAACTGCGCGACGAAGAAAAATACATCGACTTACCCACCTTGACCGCTGCCATTGCCCGCGATGCCGACGCTGCGCGCCGCTTTTTCCGCGATCAGGGCAGCGCTGCAACCGCCGCAACCGATCGAATTTGAAGCCCAACGACAATCCGGCGTTGCCGTGTAGTCATGCACTACACTGCAGCGCAACCAGCGTCACCGAACATCATTCAATAACATTAAGCCTGATTGAAAAATATGTCTGAGCAAGAATCGAAAAATCATAACAAGTCCGCTGCTGCTGCGCCTTCGCCTGCAAAACGTCAGGAAAAGCCGCAGAGCAAATATCCGGTCAACATGACCGAAACGCCATTTCCGATGCGCGGCGATCTGGCCAAACGCGAACCGCAATGGGTCAAGCAGTGGCAAGCGAAAAAGATTTACGAGCGTATCCGCAAAGCCTCCGCCAACCGGCCCAAATTTATTCTGCATGATGGCCCGCCTTACGCCAATGGCGATATTCATATCGGCCATGCCGTCAATAAAGTGCTCAAGGACATGATCGTCAAGGCCCGCAATATGGCCGGCTTCGACGCGCAATATGTGCCGGGCTGGGACTGCCATGGCATGCCGATCGAAATTCAGATCGAAAAACTGTACGGCAAGAATCTGCCGGTAGCCGAAGTCCATGCCAAGGCGCGCGCCTATGCCGGCGAACAGATCGAACGGCAGAAAGCCGATTTCATCCGGCTCGGCGTGCTTGGCGAATGGGACAATCCCTACACAACCATGAATTTTTCGAACGAAGCCGACGAGTTGCGCGCGCTCGGCACGATTCTGGAAAAGGGCTATGTTTATCGCGGTCTGAAACCGGTCAACTGGTGTTTCGATTGCGGCTCGGCGCTGGCCGAAGCGGAAGTCGAATATCAGGATAAGCGCGATCCATCGATCGACATTGGATTTCCCTTCGCGGAACCGGAAAAAATCGCCGCCGCATTCGGCCTGCAAACACTGCCGGCCGGCCAGGGTTATGTGATGATCTGGACCACCACGCCGTGGACCATTCCCTCCAACCAGGCGCTCAATGTACATCCCGAATTCGACTATGCGCTGGTGCGCAGCGAGCGCAATGGCGCACCGCTGCTGCTGATTCTGGCAACCGATCTGGTCGCAGACTGCCTGGCGCGCTTCGGCTTGCAAGGCACAGTGATTGCAAGCTGCAAAGGCGCCGCGCTCGACTTGATCAAATTCCATCATCCGCTGGCCAAGGCCGACGCTGGCTACGACCGCTTGTCCCCAATCTATCTGGGCGATTACGTCACCGCCGACAGCGGCACCGGCATCGTGCATTCGGCGCCTGCTTACGGTATCGAGGATTTTATTTCCTGCAAACGGCATGGCATGGCCGATGCCGACATCATCGGCCCGGTCATGGGCGACGGCCGCTTCGTCCCATCGCTGCCTTTGTTCGGTGGCATGACGATCTGGGAAGCCTCCAAACCGATCTGCGCCGCACTGGAACAAACCGGCTCATTATTCAAGCTGGAGATGTTCGATCACAGCTATATGCATTGCTGGCGTCACAAGACGCCGATCATCTATCGCGCTACGTCACAATGGTTTGCCAGCATGGACGATACGCCCCGCGACGGCGGCCTCTCGCTACGCCAGACCGCATTGCAGGCCATCGACGCAACCGCGTTCTTCCCTGCCTGGGGCAAAGCGCGTCTGCACGGCATGATTGCCAACCGGCCCGACTGGACCTTGTCGCGTCAACGGCAATGGGGCGTGCCGATGGCGTTTTTCGTGCACAAGGAAACCGGCCAGTTGCATCCGCGCACACCGGAATTGATCGAACAGATTGCCCAACGCATAGAACAAAGCGGCATCGAAGCATGGCAGGCGCTGGACCCGAAAGAATTGCTGGGCGATGACGCTGCCCACTATGAAAAGAATCGCGATACGCTCGATGTCTGGTTCGATTCCGGCGCCACGCACCAAACCGTGCTGCGCGGTTCGCATAAGGCGCAATTGGCATTTCCGGCCGATCTGTATCTGGAAGGCTCGGATCAGCATCGCGGCTGGTTCCATTCCTCGTTGCTCACCTCGTCCATGCTCAACGGCTGCGCGCCTTATAAGGCATTGCTTACGCATGGTTTTGTGGTCGATGGCGAGGGCAAAAAAATGTCCAAATCCAAAGGCAATGTGGTCGCGCCGCAAAAGGTATCAGATTCGCTGGGCGCGGAAATTCTGCGGCTGTGGGTGGCATCGACCGATTATTCCGGTGAGCTCTCGATCTCCGACGAAATTCTGAAACGCGTGGTCGAGTCGTATCGCCGCATCCGTAATACGCTGCGTTTTCTGCTGGCCAATACATCCGATTTCACGCCGGCCGTCGATATGGTTGCCGTATCCGACATGCTGGAAATCGATCGTTATGCCGTCGCCGCCATGACGCGTCTGCAGGATGAAATCCTGGCGCATTACAATGCTTACGAATTCCATCCGGTCGTATCGAAATTGCAGATGTATTGCTCGGAAGATCTCGGTGGTTTTTATCTGGATATTCTGAAAGACCGCCTCTACACGACCGCCGTGACGTCGCATGCCCGGCGTTCGGCGCAGAGCGCGATTTGGCATATCACGCAGTCGTTATTACGTCTGATGGCGCCGATGCTGTCGTTCACCGCGGAAGAAGCATGGGCGACGTTTGCCGATGCGCAGACTTTCGCCGCCAGCGATGAAACGATTTTTACGCAAACCTATTACACGCTGCCGCAGGTAGAGGGCGCTGCCGCGCTGCTGGCGAAATACGGCACACTGCGGGAAGTGCGCGCCGAAGTCACGCGTGAGTTGGAAGAAGTGCGTGCCGCGGGCGGCATCGGCTCATCGTTGCAGGCCGAGGTAATTTTGAAAGCACACGGCGATCGTTTTACGGCGCTTCAAGCGCTGGGGGATGATTTGAAATTCATATTGATTACCTCTGCCGCGACCGTATCGCAAGTAGCCACGGCCGAGCAAGAAAGTGTGAACGTCGCGCCGTCGGCTTATCAGAAATGCGAGCGTTGCTGGCATTACCGCGCCGATGTCGGTGCGGTGGCGGAACATCCGGGGCTGTGCGGCCGTTGCGTGAGCAATTTGTTCGGCAAGGGCGAGCAACGCCGCTTTGCTTAATATTCATAGCATCAGATATTTTTAATTAGACTCATTCATGGCTACTAAAAAACGTTTTTCCAGTACTTCCCAAAGCAGCATGGTGCCGTGGCTGGGCGTGGCGGCGATCGTGCTGCTGATCGATCAACTGAGCAAAATTACGATGACCAAATTATTTGCCTATGGCGAATCGATGACGGTCAATGCATACTTCAATCTGGTTTTGATCTACAACAAGGGCGCTGCCTTCAGCTTCCTGGCCAGCGAAACCGGCTGGCAACGCCATGTACTGACCGCGGTCGGCATCGGCGCTGCCGTATTCATTCTTTTTCTGCTGAAGCGTCACGCCGCGCAGCGCATGTTTTGCTGGGCATTGGCACTGATTATGGGCGGCGCCCTAGGTAACGTGCTTGACCGTATCATGTATGGCCATGTCATCGATTTCCTCGACGTGCATGTCGGCGGCTGGCACTGGCCGGCATTCAATGCCGCCGACAGCGCCATCTGTGTCGGCGCCGTGCTGTTTGTGCTGGACGAATTGCGGCGCGTCAAGAAATAGCAATCTTCCTCTACAGGAGTCGTTCATGGATTTGACGGGCAAAAAAATCGTCTTGGGACTGACCGGTGGCATAGCGTGCTACAAGGCCGCCGAACTGACGCGTGGATTGACCAAGGCCGGCGCCTTTGTGCAAGTCGTCATGACCGAGGGCGCCAGCCATTTCATTACGGCGGTGACGATGCAGGCGCTGTCCGGCAATACGGTCTACACCGATCAATGGGATGCGCGCATCGACAACAACATGCCGCATATCGATCTGACGCGCGATGCGGATGCGATCCTGATTGCGCCCTGCTCGGCCGATTTCATGTCCAAGCTGGCGCACGGCGGCTGCGACGATTTACTGTCTACCCTGTGTCTGGCGCGTCCGGCCGGCTTGCCGTTGTTGATCGCGCCGGCGATGAATGTCGAAATGTGGCAAAACCCGGCGACCCAACGCAATGCGGCGCAATTGCGCGCCGACGGCATTCGTTTGCTCGGTCCCGATGCCGGCGCGCAAGCATGCGGCGAAACCGGCATGGGACGGATGCTGGAAGCCGAGCAGTTGTTGCAGCATGTGATGGCCTTATTCACCCCGAAGCTGCTGGCCGGAAAACGCGTTCTGCTGACCGCGGGACCGACCTTCGAGCCGATCGATCCGGTGCGCGGGATCACCAATCTTTCTTCCGGGAAAATGGGTTATGCGCTGGCGCGCGCGGCGCTCTACGCCGGCGCTGAAGTCACCCTCATTTCCGGCCCGACTGCACTGACGCCGCCGGACGGCGTGCTTTGTTTGCAGGTGCAAACGGCGCGCGAAATGCATAGCGCCGTGATGTCGCACATCGCCAATCAGCAGGTGTTCATTGCGGTGGCGGCGGTCGCCGATTGGCATGTCGCCAACGCCAGCGCGCAAAAGCTCAAAAAGCAACATGACAATGCACTGCCGACGCTTGAATTTGCACTCAATCCAGATATCCTGGCTAGCGTCGCTGCGCTGCCGAACCGTCCGTTCTGTGTCGGCTTTGCGGCTGAATCCGAACAACTACTCACGCATGGCGAAGCCAAGCGCCGCAAGAAAAATGTGCCGCTGCTGGTCGGTAATATCGCGCATGCCGCTTTCGGGCAAGATGACAATACCTTGACGCTGTTCGACGAACACGGGCATATCGACTTACCGCGCGCCGACAAACAGTGGCTGGCAGAGCGCTTGATTGCCGAAATTGCGCACCGGCTTTAGACCGTCGCACCCTCCGCTTATTTTAATTTTTTCAATCAAACCGACATGAATTCCATAGACATCAAAATCCTCGATCCGCGCATGCGCGAACAATTGCCGGCTTACGCAACCGCAGGCAGCGCCGGCCTCGATTTGCGCGCCTGTCTGGATGCGCCGTTGACCATCGCGCCCGGCAGCACGCATTTGATCCCGACCGGCATCGCCATCCATGTCGCCAATCCCGGCTATGCCGCGATGATTCTGCCGCGCAGCGGTCTGGGCCACAAACACGGCATCGTGTTGGGCAATCTGGTCGGATTGATCGACTCGGATTACCAGGGGCAATTGATGATTTCAACCTGGAATCGCGGTCAAACCGAATTCGTTTTAAATCCAATGGAAAGACTGGCGCAATTAGTTATCGTGCCGGTCTTGCAAGTCGCATTCAATGTGGTTGAAGAATTCGACGCCAGCACACGCGGTGGCAATGGTTTCGGCAGCACCGGTAAGCATTAATGGAGAATGTAATGGCAGTACCTGAACATCCGGCCGGTTCGGCCATGCGTCTGAGAACACTGAAATTGCGGGCAGCGTTGCTGCCCTTGGTCCTGCTGGCTGCGTGCGCAACGCAGGGGCCGGTGACTTCCATCTCTACGCCCGGCGGGACGCCGGCAGCCGCGGTCGCAGCCACAGCCGTGCCAACGACGCCAGCGACGCCCGCAGAGCAAGCTGCGTTGCGCAATGTCATCGCCATGCAGGATCGTTTATTCAAAGTAGCGGCGCCGCTGCTGACCGCCAATGCGCCGCTGTGCAAAGGCAATGCGCGCTATCTGCTTGGATTTACCGCAAAGAATAAATACTCGTTCTCACTGTCGATGGCCAATGCCGCGCAAAGTGCGGGTTTCGACGATCGCCTGCAAGTCACCGACGTATTGCCCGGCAGCGGCGCGGCGCGCAACGATGTGCAGCGCGGCGACTTCCTGATCAGCGCCGGCGACAAGCCGATTCCGCAAGGCCAAAATGCCGAGCGCCTCACCGCGGCTGTATTGCAACCGCTCATAGCAAGCCACGCGCCGATCAAACTCGGCTTGCAACGCGGCACGGCGCAAATGACG
>DATMOE010000025.1:0-4390 GCA_035568435.1 Herbaspirillum sp.
CATGAGAGCGGCAACTGCCGTTCAAAAATCGTTGGGCATGATGAAGTTGGACGTCAAAATGGTGCCAGTCACATCGGCAACACGGATTCCGCTGATGGCCAACGGCACCGTCGATCTCGAATGCGGATCGACCACCAATAATATGGAACGCCAACAGCAAGTTGCGTTTGCACCGACGACGTTCGTGACTGCAAATCGTTTTCTGGCGAAGAAATCGTCCAACGTCAAGGTGCTGGACGACCTCAAAGGCAAGACCGTGGTTTCAACTTCCGGCACCTCGAATCTGAAGCAACTGACGGAACTCAATGCCGAACGTAAGCTGGGCATGAATATCCTGACGGCGAAAGATCATGCAGATGCATTCCTGATGGTCGAAACCGGACGTGCAACGGCATTTGTCATGGACGATATTCTGCTGTCGTCGCTGGCGGCATCGTCGAAATCGCCGAACGATTACATGGTCAGCACGGAAGCTTTATCGGTCGAGCCGTATGGCCTGATCGAGCGCAAGGGCGATCCTGAATTCAAGAAAGTGGTCGACACGGCGATCATCAATCTGATGAAGTCCGGTGAAATCAACAAGATTTACGCCAAATGGTTCCTATCGCCGATCCCGCCAAAGGGTATCAATCTGAATATTCCGATGAGCCCGCAATTGGCCACGGTAATTGCCCATCCGACCGATTCCGGCGAACCTGGAGCGTATGCCGCCGTGCCGGAAGCGCAAAAAAATATCGGCAAGAAGAAATAATCGTTTCGACAGTTAAAAAAACAGGGAGATAAACCTCCCTGTTTTTGTTTTTCACGCAGGGGCGCCAGCGATACGCACATACGCAATGCATCAACGATTCGATCAACAAAGCGTTATAAGAGACATAAGCGAGATAAGCGCATGAATTACAACTGGAACTGGGGCATCTTCTGGCAGGAATCTCCCGACGGGGCGGGGACCTATCTGGACTCTTTGCTGCTGGGTCTTAAATGGACGGTAGCGACTTCTTTAAGCGCCTGGGTGATTGCCCTGATCCTGGGGGTGGCGATCGGCACTTTGCGCACGGTCCCGAATAAATGGATTGTGCGTCTGAGCAATGGCTATGTTGAATTATTCCGCAATATCCCACTGCTGGTGCAAATGTTCCTCTGGTATTTCGTGATGCCGGAACTGGTGCCCCAGGCCTTGGGCGACACCATCAAAAGTATGCCGAATTCCTCTTTCATCACCGCGGTATTGTGCCTGGGTACGTTTACCTCGGCACGGGTAGCGGTACAGATATCGGCCGGTATTCACGCCTTGCCGCGCGGCCAGCAGTTGGCCGGTACGGCGCTGGGTTTGACCTTGCCGCAAACGTATCGCTATGTATTGCTGCCGATGGCCGGCCGCATCGTGATTCCCTCGCTCACTAATGAGTTCGCCGCGATTATCAAAAACAGCTCAGTGGCATTAACCATTGGTCTGGTCGAATTGACGGCCGCTGCAAACTCGATGCGCGAATTCTCCTTCCAGATCTTCGAGGCATACACCGGCGCCATGATCATTTACATCATGTTCTCGGCCTTGGCGCTGTTTGCCGCCAACTGGATCGAGAAAGCCACGGCAGTGCCCGGCTTCATTGCCGCCGGCAGCGCGAATACGGGAGGCCACTGATCATGTTTGCAAATTTCGATTTCAATGTTATCGAGCGCTCCTGGTACTACCTGTTTGCAACCGGCATGTCGTTCACGCTGAAGCTGACGCTGTTTGCGATGATAGGCGGTATTGTGGTCGGCACGATCCTGGCGATGATGCGTTTATCGTCACACAAATCGCTGTCGATCGTTGCCACCAGCTATGTGAATCTGATGCGCTCGATTCCACTGGTGCTGGTGATTTTCTGGTTTTACTTTCTGGTGCCCTATATCGGCGCCTGGATTATCGGTGCTACCGAACCGGTCAAGGTGGGGGCGTTCGCCTCGTCGCTGATTACCTTCATCATGTTTGAAGCGGCGTATTACTGCGAAATCATGCGCTCCGGTATTCAATCGATTCCGCGCGGCCAGGTCAATGCCGGTTATGCGCTCGGCATGAATTACTGGCAAACCATGGGCCATGTGGTATTGCCGCAGGCTTTCCGCAACATGGTGCCGGTGCTGCTCACGCAAACCATCGTGCTGTTCCAGGACGTGTCGTTGGTCTATGTGCTGTCGATTACCGACTTTGTCGGCGCAGCCTCGAAAATTGCGCAGCGCGACGGTCGTCTGGTCGAAATGTACCTGTTTGTCGCGGTGGTCTATTTCGTGCTTTGCTATGGGCTATCGTATCTGGTGAAGAAGCTGCAGCAGCGCGTTGCGATCATTCGCTAAACAATGAATGGCTGCGGCCCGATTATCCGCACAGTGTGACGATAGCGGGCCATGGTCTCAAGTATTCAGAATAAGGAGAGCAAAAGATGATTGAACTCAAAAACGTCAGCAAATGGTACGGCAGCTTCCAGGTTCTGACCGATTGCTCCACCAGCGTCGCCAAAGGCGATGTCGTGGTTGTGTGCGGACCATCCGGTTCGGGAAAATCGACCTTGATCAAAACCGTCAATGGTCTGGAACCGTTCCAGAAGGGCGATATTATTGTCGATGGCATCGCGGTCGGCAATCCGAAAACCAATCTGTCGAAACTGCGCGCGCGCATCGGTATGGTATTTCAGAACTTCGAGCTGTTTCCGCATTTGTCGATTCGCGAAAATCTGACGCTCGGCCAGATCAAGGTACTTGGCCGCAGCGTTGATGAAGCAACTGAGAAAGGCTTGAAATATCTGGATCGCGTGGGTTTGATCGCGCAAAAGGATAAATTTCCGGGCCAGTTGTCGGGCGGCCAGCAGCAACGGGTTGCCATTGCGCGTGCCTTGTCGATGGATCCGATTGCGATGCTGTTCGATGAACCGACTTCGGCGCTCGATCCCGAAATGATTAATGAAGTGCTGGATGTCATGGTCGGCCTGGCGCAAGATGGCATGACCATGATGGTGGTGACGCATGAAATGGGGTTTGCGAAAAAAGTGGCGAATCGCGTGATTTTCATGGATCAGGGTTTGATCGTTGAAGATTGCAAGAAAGATGAATTTTTCGGTGCGCCGCGTTCGGATCGCGCGCGTGACTTCCTGGCTAAAATTATTCACTAAAAAAGCGCTGAAAAACAGCGCTGATGACGCATGCTGAGCGGCCGCAATTTTCGGGCTGCCAGCAGATCCGGCCACTTCTCTGAAGTGGCTTTTTTTATGCTGCGTTAAAATGTTGTTTCGATGCGAAAAAACCGATAATGACCACCATGCAAACTCAGCCCCAACTTCAGACCTTAACCATTACCCGCCCCGACGACTGGCACCTGCATCTGCGGGACGGCGCGATGCTGGCTAGCGTATTGCCGCATACCGTCCGCCAGTTTGCGCGCGCCATCGTGATGCCGAATCTGAAGCCGCCGGTCACCACGACCGCAATGGCCGCGGCCTATCGCGATCGTATTTTGGCCGCGTTGCCGTCCGCATCCGGTGCTGCATTCGAGCCATTGATGGTGCTGTACCTGACCGACAATACTTCGCCGGATGAAATCCGCCGCGCCAAGGACAGCGGTTTTGTCCATGCGGTCAAGCTGTATCCGGCCGGCGCTACGACGAACTCGGCGGCCGGGGTGACCGATCTGCGTAAATGTTATTCGGCGCTGGAAGCGATGCAGGCGGTCGGTATGCCGTTGCTGGTGCATGGCGAAGTGACCGACCCGGAAATCGATCTGTTTGACCGCGAGGCGGTGTTTATCGAGCGTGTGATGCAGCCGTTGCGGAGCGCCATGCCGGAATTGCGCGTGGTGTTCGAGCACATCACCACGCGCGATGCGGCGCAGTATGTGGCGCAAGCCGGCGAGCATACCGCCGCCACGATCACCGCGCATCATCTGCTGTACAACCGCAACGAAATCTTCAAGGGTGGCATCCGCCCGCATTTTTACTGCCTGCCGATCCTCAAGCGCGAAACGCATCGTCAGGCATTGGTGGCGGCAGCAACTTCCGGCAGCGCCAAATTTTTTCTCGGCACCGATTCGGCGCCGCATTCCAAGGACCTCAAGGAAAACGCCTGCGGTTGCGCCGGCTGCTACACCGCTTCGCACGCGCTGGAATTGTATGCCCAGGCCTTCGATCAGGCCGGTGCGCTGGATAAACTGGAAGCGTTCGCCAGTTTTAACGGGCCGGTGTTTTACCGTTTGCCGCGCAATCAGGAGAAGGTGACTTTGCAGCGGCAGGAGTGGACCTTGCCGCAGGATTATGCGATGGGCGATTCAATCGTGGTGCCGCTTAATGCCGGCGAATCGATAGGATGGAAGTTGATCGCAACAAGCGCTTAGGCCTGCGCCGGCGATTGAGCGGCG
>DATMOE010000026.1:0-7583 GCA_035568435.1 Herbaspirillum sp.
CTCGTCTGAAGCTAAACATGCCCAACACAAGCAGTTGATCGCTCAGCGGTAGCGGCAAGCATTATAAATAATTGATTAATATAATTAAAATTTAATCACCTGCGACTGTAAATCCGATGGCCTGATCCAGGCACATCGGGCGCAGGCGCGTGCCACATGGCGAATGAAATTTGCTACCGGCAACATCCCCTATCCCCCTTTTTTGTCCTACCCCAAAACCGCCAAATCTGGCGTCCTCAGTAGACATGACTTTGTCGTAAACGAAACTTGCGCGCGTCCTAATATCGCTTCAACCAACGAAACAATAACGCATTGCAGAAGCGGGGAGAGGGTTCAATCGGACCCTTTTATCTACATTGCAGGACTGTTTCGGTATTGGCCAATTACAGGGCTTCCGATCAAGTCCTGTTTTGAAAATTCTTCCCATTGTTTCGGGGATGCAAAGGGCGAAGAAGCAGTACGCAATCCCCTTTTCCTGGAGAATCAAA
This sequence comes from Herbaspirillum sp., assembly GCA_035568435.1. GTDB lineage: Bacteria > Pseudomonadota > Gammaproteobacteria > Burkholderiales > Burkholderiaceae_D > Herbaspirillum. Next base: position 489 of record DATMOE010000026.1, read on the forward strand.
AATGAAAAATCATATTATCGCGGCAGCCGTGTTAACCCTGCTGGCTACTTCCGCCATCGCTGGTGGTGGTGGCGGATATAAACCACCACCACCACCACCACCGGCTCCGACAATAAGCCACATCAGCGTCACCTCCACAGGCGGTGCTGGCGGTGCCGGCGGTAGTGCAACATCGGGAGCAGCGACAGGCGGTGCAACTACCGGCGGAGCGGCAACCGGCGGCGCTGCAAACCAACTTAACTATGGCGGCGTTGCTAATACGGGCGGCAATACGACCAGCGCCGGCGCTGTGACAGCGAGCGGGGGTAACACCAGCGCCAAGACCATTTCAAGCGCAGATGCAAGCGCCAAATCGTCCGGCGGCGGTTCGAGTGGCTGGGGCAAGGGTTCCAGCGCACCAGGGGACACCACAGCAAAGGCAGGTAGCGAGGCAGGAACTCTTCAGGCAGCCAACGGCAATGCAGTGGCGGTAGGCGGCAAGACCAGCTCCGACACTGGTTCGGCTAATGCATCAGCCAGCGGCAATAAAAATACCGGCGGTTCGGCACTTTCAGTGACCATTGGTGGCGACACATCCAGTGGCAATGCAATTGCCGGCGACGGTGGTAAGGGTGGTAGTGCCAGCGCCGCAGTGATCCTTGTTCCTTAATGAACAAAGTCAGGCGTTGACGTCAGGGGATGGCGGGGGGAACGTAAGGTTCTCCCCGATCCCAAATCGAATCAAATGAATCTCAGGGGGCAATCATGAAAAGCGTGCTTGTAGGGATGATGTTAGCGTCAGTCTTTATTGTGCCGGTCAAGGCGGGCGGTTCCGCACCTGCGGCCAGTTCTACTTCAACGGCAAACGGCGGCGCAGGCGGCACTGGCGGTTCAGCCGCGGGCGGATCTGCAACCGGCGGCTCAGCGACAGGCGGCCAATCGAATGGCAATACCTCCACTATTTCGGTTTCTTTGACCACCGATAACAGTAGCGGTAGTGGTAGCGGTAGCGGAACCGGCAGTGGCAGCGCCAATGGCTTAGCGACGGATCCGAGCACCGGCACCCCCGCAAACGTCCAATATTCCGGCAGCTATACCGTTAAATCGGCGCCACCGGTTGTCGCACCGTCTTTGACTTCCACATTTTCGGATACCTGCATGGGTTCGGCGTCTTTCGGACTTTCGTTTGTTGGATTCGGCGCCACCGGCGGTACCACGATGGTGGACGAAGCCTGCGTGCGGCGATTGGATTCGAGAGAATTTCGGGCCATGGGTCTGAACGACGTCGCGCTGGCCTTGCTATGCCAGAGCGCTGCGAATCGTACAGCAGTCGAAGCAACCGGTCGCGCTTGCCCGTCGGCTCCGGCGAAAGGCGATACGGCATCGTTATCGTCAACGATCACGGTGAGTAAGGCAGCCGATCACAGCAAAGTGGCGCCGGCCGAGAAGCAGGCTGCGCCAATCGCGGTGACGGAAACCCCGGCTTCCCAGCCGATTAATGTAGCAAACACTGAAGCTAAGCCGATGGAAGTATTAAGTACCGAGCCGGTAGAAATCAAGCCGTTACCGGATGCACTGAGCGAAGGCAAATGATGCAATTTGTAGGTTTGTAGGTTTGTAGGTTTGTAGGCGGTGTCTGACAGTGCCGATCTTAAGTGCAAAAATAGTGAATATTTAAACAACATTTTGTGCTTTGGACTGTAAAAACATGACAATATGACAACCTCACGACGCAATAGATAAGAAGCTTGGTCCTGCTTTGCAGGTGGAGTTATTAGCTTATTGGGGGGAAGTTTCATGAAAATGGAAACTTGCACAACGAACTCTGGCGGGGATAGCAATTCGCTGAGACACGTTGGAATAATTGTTTTCGATGGCGTCATTCTTGCCGATGTTGTCGGCATTGCCGAAATTTTTGTGACCGGGGATAAGTTGATTTCTTCGATGTTCACGGGAATGACGCGCTACACCTTATCCTTGATATCACTGACTGGCGGCATGATCATGTCTTCGTCCGGTGTGCAGATCATGACGATTCCGCTGCCGTCGCGTGAGGATAATCGCTTCGATACGCTCATCGTGGCCAGCGGCAGCGGCAATTTTAATGTCTACCGTGATCCGCGATTAATCGAGTGGCTGCAAATGGCCAGTGAGCGTGTGCGCCGCATCGCTGCTCTGTGCACCGGCGTGTTCGTTCTGGCGGCGGCCGACTTGCTCAATAACCGCCACGTCGCGATCCATTGGGCCTTGCAGGACAAATTGCAGCGTGAATTTCCAAAGGTGATCCTGGACCGTGACGTGTTGATGGTCGAGGACCACGGTATTTATACCACCGGCGATTCCGGCATGGGGATCGATATCGCGTTGCGCCTGCATGAAGACGATTTGGGATCGACCATGGCGAAACGGGTTGCGCAAAGCCTGCTGGCCCATCCCCGGCAACGGGAATGTCCGAATTCCACGACATCTTGGTCTCGTACCGATGAGTCGTTCAGGAACGGAAAAATTCACAAAGCCTCGAACTGGCTGACCGAACATATGGCGTCCACCATCAATGCCGCCGATGCCGCCAATTTTGTGGCCATGAGTGAACGAAATTTCCAACGTCAATTCAAGCGTGAAACCGGCGAAACGCCGCATCGCTTCCTGCAGAAAATCCGCCTGGAAGCGGTATGCCAGAATTTGCGCGAAACGGATCTTCCGATAGACAAAATTGCGCGCCGTTGTGGATTTTTCAGCGGCGAGCATGTTGCAAAACTGTTTCGAAAGCATTTGAATACTTCCCCGTGCGAATACCGCAAGAGTGAACGTGTCAAACGCGAACCGGAAGCAGGCGCCGTGGTGCAGGCAAGTTATCAACAAAAAGATTTATTCGAGTACGAAAAAATCGAAAATTCCTGTGGGAGAAGATCATGAAATTGCATCTTTTTTTTCTTTATTACGGCTTCTATCGCCGCTATGGAAAATCTATTTGGCTGTCGCTCCGTCTGGCCAGATACAGGACCTCGGATTGGTATTATTAAAGGCCGCTATCCAAGCGCTTTGCATTAATAAAAAATACGTTATGTGATTGATCTGTCATTCGTGTAATCCATTTCGAAAAATCCACCGCTCTATTTTCACCTCTGCATTTCACTTTCTTGCGACCACCTGCATCACAGCAGATCTGGTCGCATTTTTGCATCTTCCCCTCCAGCATCGCGTCGAAACAATCTTGCCAAAAAAGGCAATTTAAGTGGCAGAAATCGCCAATGTTTTGTCCTAAAAATTTTGATCTCACCTCTTAATATTGATTAACAAAAAAGAGACTCTGCGCTTGCATCCGTGTCCAGAGAAAACACAAAACGGTATGAAATTCAGCTGAAAAAAGGCGATGCGATGAAGCAAGCGATAAGTATGGAAAAGGTTGCCGCGGCCTTGAAACAGGAGGAGCTGGGCGTTCCGCTGGAAGACATCATCAAGGAGATGGGTGTGTCTCGCGAGACGTATTTGCGTTGGCGGCAAGGACATGTCGCCACCACCGACCTGGAGCAAATCTCGGACCCCGATTCTGAGTCCGATCCCGAGTCCGAACCTGATCCTGAGCACGCGCCGGATATAAAAAATCCAGGCGCGGAAGATGATGAAAAATAAATTTCAACGCATGTTGGCGATGTGCGCGGTGATGGCGCTGCTGTTTCTGCAATCCGTTGCTACGGATGCAGGAACCACCGGCGGCCAAAAATCTGCGGCGGAATATATCGCGCTTTGCTATCACGCCATACCGGCTGGATTCAATGACGACGACGGTGCAAACAGCGTCAGCAATTTTACGACGCACTTGGCATGGCTGCGGGAGAACGATTACACCGCCATCAGCATGGACGATGTACTGCAGGCCAAGGCCGGCCGCAAGCCGCTGCCGCAACGGGCCTATTTGTTGACTGTCGATGACGGCTATGAAGATTTCTACGTGAATGTCTTTCCGATCTTGAAAGCCTACAAAATTCCCGCCGTCATGGCGGTGGTAGGGCGATGGATCGAAAGCGGACCGGACCCGGAGGAAAGCCGCCGCGATCCGTCGTATGCCAAACAGCAGTTCGTCACCTGGGCGCAAGTCAAGGAAATGGCCGACTCGGGCTTGGTTGAAATTGCATCGCACAGCTTCGATCTGCATCGCGGCATTCTAGCCAATCCGCAAAATAACCAGCAACCGGCGGCGATCACCCTGCGCTACGACGCCGCAACGAATACCTATGAAACGGTCGAGGAGCGCCGCTTGCGGGTACGCAAAGACCTGCACATGAACTCCATGTTGATCAAGCAACATACCGGAAAATTGCCGCGCATTATGGTGTGGCCGTATGGCCAGATGGATCGCATCGGCGCGACAGAAGCAGCACGTGCCGGCATGCCGATCAACATGACCTTGCTCGACGGTTTTGCTGCGGTAAACAATACGGAAATAGTGCCGCGCATCCTGATCAGCAAGGAAATGGGGCTTACCAATTTCGCTTACCTGGTGCGGCATAAAGATGCCCGCAAAGGGCGCGAACCAATGCGCGCGGTTCGTGTGTCGCTGGATATTATTTACGATAAAGATCCGGTGATGCAAGAATTAAAACTGGGCCGTCTGCTCGATCAGAGCGCGCGTCTCGGTGTCAACACGGTGCTGTTGCAACCGTTTGCCGCGCCTGCCGAAGATGGTGCAAAGACAGGGCAGATTACGGAGAGCTATTTTCCGAACTCGGTGATGCCTATGCGCGCCGATCTGCTCAATCGCGTTGCCTGGCAAATGCACACCCGGCTCAATGCAGATGTGTTCCTGATGCTGAACCCCGACAAGTTCGCGCGCTACGGAAAAAATCGCAAAGATGTGCTCAAGCTATACAACGAGATGAGCTTGCATGTTCCGGTACAGGGCTTGTTGTTTGAAGGCGCGTTTCCCGATATCGATTTGTTGACGCACATGAATTACTGGCCGCTGCCAAGGATCTACACCACCCCGCATCAATCGCTTCTGGTAAACGATAACAGCGATCACGTTGCAGACTTTATCTTTGCGGCAAAAGGCGAGTGACGGCGATGGAAAATTATTTCACGCATGGGCGCATGCTGCAGATCGCATCGGATTTTATTTTCTTTTATCCGCTGGTGATGATGCATGTCTGGCTGGTGGGCGCGTTGTTCTTTTATTTCAAATGGGAACGCAAGCAGGTGACGGTGCCGGAACTTGCCGCGACGCCGCCGATTTCCATTCTCCTTCCTTGTCACAACGAAGGCGAGAATGTGCGTGAAACCATCGATAGTCTGTTGCAACAGACATACCCCGCATTTGAAATCATCGCGATCAACGACGGCAGTACCGACAATACCGGCCCATTGCTCAATGAAATCTCACGTCTGCATCCTCAAGTGCGCGTGGTGCATTTGGCTGTCAATCAAGGCAAGGCCATGGCTTTGCGCGCGGGTGCGCTGATGTCCTCCAATGAATTTCTGGTCTGTATCGATGGCGATGCATTGCTGGATGCGCAGGCATGTATCTGGATGATGTCGCACCTTGCTGCGCCGCATGTCGGCGCAGTCACCGGGAATCCTCGTATCCGCAACCGTTCAACGCTGCTGGGAAAAATTCAGGTGGGTGAATTCTCCAGCATCGTCGGCATCATCAAGCGGGCACAGCGCATCTACGGCAGATTATTTTCGGTGTCCGGCGTGGTGGTGGCGTTTCGCAAGCGGGCGCTCTGGGAAGTCGGCTTCTGGTCGCCGGATATGGTCACCGAAGACGTCGATATCACTTGGAAGCTGCAGCGCGCCGGCTGGGAAATACGCTTCGAGCCGAACGCCAAATGTTGGATTCTGATGCCGGAAACGGTGTCGGGTTTGTGGCAGCAGCGGCTCCGATGGGCGCAGGGCGGATCGGAAGTCTTGCTGCGCAATTTCGGCATCTTCGGGAACTGGAAGCAGCGCCATATGTGGCTGGTCTTTCTTGAATTGGGCCTCAGCCTGCTGTGGGTTTATACCGCCGCGATCGTGCTGCTTGCGACCGTCGTCATGTTATCGACCGGCTATGCGAACGCGTTGCTGCCGGCGCATTTCGTCTCCAGCAACAATATCTTTTTTATCCTGGTACTGAGTTCCCTGGTCCAATTCGCCGTTGGCATTTTTCTCGATAGTCGTTATGAAAGTCATCTATGGAAAACCTATATCTGGATCATCTGGTATCCATTTCTGTATTGGATCATGATCGCGTGCGCGACGTTCTTCGGTTTTCCGAAAGCGCTGCTCAAGAAGCGGGGACAGCGCGCGCTCTGGAACAGCCCGGATCGGGGATTCAAGCCCTAACGCTGCCGATCATTATGTACAGCACGGCACACCGCCCGCTGGTTCGCCTGCGCGACGGCCTCTTGTTTGCGCTCTGCTGGGTGATGTGGACGGTGGTGCTGACGGCAGTGGCGGGCGCGATCGAATGGAATGAGCTGGGGGTATCGATCGTCGACTGGTTTGCGGCGCACCTGACGTTTTTGAATGAGCTGATGGCATCGTTCCATTTCCCGGTCGAGTATGTATTTTCGATGCTCATGCTGGTATGCCTTTTCCTGGTCTGGACCAACCTGGGAATGCTTTTATCCATGCAAAGACGCGACGATATAAGGGGCGGTCTGGATGCACTATCGCTGGAAGAGTTGGTGCTGCATTTCGGGCTCGATAGCGCATTGATCGGCGCGATGCAGAAAGAAGCGCAAGTCACGATTTTCCATGCCGCGTGCGGCACGATCATCGGCGTGCGCAGTACCTATCCCGAAGCGGCCTGCGGCGATGCAAAACCGCTGCATCTGGTGGCATAGCCGCGATGCGGCGACGTGGGTTTCTGGCCAGTGCTTTGCTGCTTGTGCCGATGGTGGCTATTGCGGGCCAGCCTGCTGGCAAGTCCGCCTTGCGAATTGAATTGGTGGTTCGGACGATCGACAATTTCAAAAACGAGGACGACGTTGCCGCCTTCTTCGAAAAAGCGCAAAGCGCTAACGTCGCTATTGTGCACGTCAATGCGAAACAAGACGAGGACGACGAACGTCCTTCCGGCGAGGTTTATTACGCCAGCGCCATCGCGCCGGTTGCCGCTGGTTATGAGAAATT
>DATMOE010000027.1:0-2210 GCA_035568435.1 Herbaspirillum sp.
CTCTTTTGATGATGGCGATGATGATTATCAGTTTGCAATTGCAGAAGGATCTTCCGCCTGCTCTTGCCGCTGTCTAACCCATGCCGCGGCCGCCATCTTTTGCGGTCGCCAGTTCAAACAGGTCGAAGGCATCGCTGTATAGAAACGATTTTTTGATCGGCGCCGCATAATCGTCCGGCGCGCCGTAAGCGAGTACCTTCTGCTCGCAGTCGTGTTTGGTGCGCGCGACAATCGCATCGGCTGCTTCACCGTGCAGATTGCGCGCTATCCAATAGGTTAATTTCATGCGCCGTAATTCATGCGCCGTGATACGCCGTCACCCGTTCAACCTCATTTTTCGATCCGAGGAAAACCGGCACGCGCTGATGCAGTTGCGTCGGCTGGATATCCAGAATGCGTTGCCGGCCGTCGGTTGCAGCACCGCCCGCCTGCTCGACAATGAACGCCATCGGATTGGCTTCGTACATCAGCCGCAGCTTGCCCGGCATGCTTGGATCGCGGGTATCGGCCGGATACATGAAAATACCGCCGCGGCTAAGAATGCGATGTACATCGGCCACCATCGAGGCCACCCAACGCATATTGAAATCTTTCTGCAACGGGCCGGTAACGCCTGCCAGCATTTCATCGACGTAGCGCTTCACCGGCGCATGCCAATGCCGCATATTCGAGGCGTTGATCGCGAATTCCTTGGTATCGACCGGAATCTGGATATCGCGTTGCGTCAAGACCCAAGCGCCCATTTCACGATCCAGCGTAAAGCAGTGCACGCCGTTGCCGGTGGTCAGCACCAGCACGGTCTGCGGGCCGTACACCGCGTAACCTGCGGCGACTTGCTTGGCGCCTTTTTGCAGGAAATCCTGTTCGGTCGGGGTTTTCATGCCTTCCGGTGCTTTCAGCACCGAGAAAATAGTACCGATCGAGACGTTGACATCGATGTTGCTGGAGCCGTCGAGCGGATCGAATAGCAACATGTATTCGCCTTGCGGATAACGATTCGGAATCAAATGGATGGTCTCCATTTCTTCCGATGCCATCGCCGCCAGGTGGCCGCCCCATTCGTTGGCTTCCAGCAAAATATCGTTGGAAATAATATCCAGTTTCTTTTGCACTTCGCCTTGCACGTTTTCGCTGCCGGCAGTGCCGAGCACTTCGCCCAAGGCGCCCTTGCCGACGGCATGGCTGATACTTTTACAGGCCCGCCCCACTACTTCGATCAACAAGCGCAATTCGGCCGGAATGCTGTTGTGCAAGCGCTGCTGCTCGATTAAATGCTGGGTAAGGCTGACACGTTTGGCTATGCTCATAAAATCTCTCTGTTCAAAAATTGCATCTTTAATTTGTTAATGTCGTTCGGCTTTAGTTCCGCCTTAATTCGGCCTTAATTGGCCAACGCTTTGGAAATGACTTCCTGCACATCCCGCGAAAGCTTCGGCGCCACTGCGACCCGTTGCAGCGCTATGCGCATTTTTTCCTGCAATGCCGGGGCATATTTTCGCCAGCGATCCAAGCTGCGCGCCAGCCGCGCCGCGACTTGCGGATTGCCGGTGTTGAGCGCAATGACCTGCTCGGCCCAGAAGGTGTAGCCGCTGCCGTCGACGGCATGGAACGCCGAAGGATTACCATTGCAAAAACTGAAAATCAGGCTGCGCGCACGGTTCGGGTTCTTCAATGTAAACGCCGGATGTTTCGCCAGCTTGCGGATCGACGCGACGTTGGCAGTGCGCGCCATGGCCTGTAACGCAAACCATTTATCGATGACCAGCGGCTCCGCGCTGAAATCGTCATAAAACCGAGCCAGTGCTTTGGCCTTGCCCGGCGCGCTACTGTTGACCAGCGCGGCCAGCGCTGCGATACGGTCGGTCATGTTGCCGGCGCCGTTGTATTGTTTTTGCGCCAGTGCGTGCGATTGCGCATCGTCGCGTTCGATCAGATAAGACAGCGCAATATTTTTCAATCCGCGCCGGCCCGCCGCGCCCGCATCCGGGCTGTATGGGCCATCGGTGCGGTTGGCTTCATAAGCGGCCAGTAAATCGGCGCGTAATTGTTGCGCCAGCGATTGCCGCAACGCTTGCCGGGCCGTATGGATTGCAGCCGGATCGATTACCGCCATTTGTTCGGCGATCACCGCTTCGGACGGCAGCGCCAGCACCTGTTCGCGGAAGGCCGGGTCCAGCGTGGCATCGTTGAGCGTGGCGCGCACGGCGTCG
>DATMOE010000028.1:0-8478 GCA_035568435.1 Herbaspirillum sp.
CAGGGCAATCGGGTCAATGCGCTGGGCTATTACGAGCATCGCACGGTGCGCAGCGGCGAGCGCACTGCGGACAATGAAACGGCGCATATCGTCTCGCTGCACGCCAATGTGCAGCCGGTGCGGCATTGGGAGGCTTCGGGCCGCTATGCAGCGAAATACAAGACCATGGATGGGCGCAACGGGCATGACCGGATTGCCGGGCATTTGTTGTCGGGGCGCATCACGCATGATGTGAGCCGGCGCTGGGATATGGGCGTGGGGGCCTCGGTGTTTGCCGACAATATGGGCCAGCGCAAGCAGGCCTTCGGGCTGGAAGCGGGTTATCAGGTCAAGGACGATTTATGGCTGTCGGCCGGCTTTAACGTGGTCGGCTTTACCGACCGGGATTTTGCGGGCATGGCCGATACCGCGCAGGGGGTGTATTTCAGGCTGCGGTATAAGTTTGATGAGAATAGTTTTTAAAGTTCATCAGGGTTTTCTGTGATTATTCTTTGAATTTTACCTGCTGAGGTGACCCTTCGACACGGCCTTCGGCCTGCTCAGGGCGAACGGTTTTTCTCTAAATTTTCACAAAATCCCCGTTCGCCCTGAGCAGGCCGAAGGCCGTGTCGAAGGGTCACCTCAGCAGGCAAAACTCAAAGAAAACCCAGATGAATCTAACTCTGATGATCGAGCAGGCCCTGCGTGCGAATGAATTCGATAATGGCGTCGACGCCGTCGCCGCTGCGCAGATTGGAGAACACGAAGGGACGTTCGCCGCGCATGCGTTTGGCGTCCGCCGCCATGACATCCAGATTGGCGCCGACGTAAGGGGCTAGATCGGTCTTGTTGATAATCAGCAGATCGGAGCGGGTGATGCCGGGGCCGCCTTTGCGGGGGATTTTTTCGCCGCCGGCGACGTCGATGACGTACAGCGTCAGGTCTGATAATTCCGGGCTGAAGGTGGCCGCCAGATTATCGCCGCCGGATTCGATCAGGATCAAATCCAGGTTCGGGAAATCGGCGCTCATGCGCGCAATCGCTTCCAGATTGATCGAGGCATCTTCGCGGATGGCGGTATGTGGGCAGCCGCCGGTCTCTACACCCATCAGGCGTTCTGCCGGCAACGCGTCGGCGCGCAGCAGAATCTCCATATCTTCCTTGGTGTAAATATCGTTGGTGATGACGGCCATGTCGTAATGGTCGCGCATGCGTTTGCATAGCATTTCGCAGAGGGCGGTTTTGCCGGAACCGACAGGGCCGCCGATGCCTACGCGCAGGGGATTGGATGTGGATGTGGATGTCATTGGAATAAGGATAAAAATAAAAAAAACATCATGACCGATACAAGCGGCTGTACTGCACCTCATGCTGCATCGACAGCAGTGAAAGTCCCGGCGACCAGTTCGATAATGCATCATCGGCCAGCGTTTGCGCCGATAACGCCGCTTGTGCCAGTTCCGTTTGCAACGACAACAACAAGCGCTGCCCGGCAACTTGCCCCAGCGGCACCGATTTGACGCAGACCAACACCTGATTCTCGGCCCACGAAAATAGCATGCCCAGCAAGGCTTCCGCCGCCGGTACTTCCAATGCCGTGGCTGCATAAGCCAATGCAGTCGGCAAGGGCAGTTCGGGCTGGGCTTGCAAAATGGCCAGCAGCGCCGCGTCGCCGATACCTAATTCTGTGACCAGTTTGCCCAGCGAATAACCCATCTGAATCGTTTCGGCGCGAAATTCGGCGGTGTCGCGGGCGGCAATGAAGCGTGCATTCCAGTCGGCTACGGCTTGCGCATCGCGTGCTTCGAAGGCCTGCATCAAACGCCAGAAGATCGGTGCTTCAAAACGCGCCACGACTTGATGCAGCGCGGCGCTGATCCAGATGCGGGCGCTGGCGGCGTCATGCACGCTGCCGTTTTCCAGCGCCGCTTCCAGGCCCTGTGAATAACTATAGGCGCCGATCGGCAGCGAAGGGCTGGCCAGTTGCAGCAGATGAAGCAGGGCTTGCGCTTGCATGATGGTTCTGCCTAGTCAGTCTGGCTTATCGCCGGGGCGGTGGATGCGTTGGCGCAGCGGGATCGGCGCTAGCAGATGGGCTTCATCGCCGTGCCGATGGCCGCCGCCGTATGCGCCGGCTTCCGGTTCGAACGCTGCGGCTTCTTCCGTGATGGTGGCGTTCAGGCCTTGCAGCATTTCCTTGAGTACCGGGTCTTTGCGTATGCGCAGAAAGCCGTCGCCCAATTGCGCTTGCGTGTGCCGGTTGCCGAGATGGAAGGCGCAGCGCAGCAATTGATGCGGGCTGGCGCATTCGATGCGATAAGTTGCCTCGGCGGCGGCTTCGATGCGGATCACGCGGCCATCGTTGCCGCGCATCAGATCGCCATGGCGCAGCACACTGCCGCGTACCGTGAACAGGGCCACTTCTTCGCCGGAACGCAGGGTGGCGCGCAGGCGGCTTTTTTCGCGCTGCTCGTAGGGAAGGATCAGTTCGCCGTCGATTTTTTCGGCGTGGGGTATTTTGGTGGTGAGGGTTAGCATAAGTGCGTTAAAGCCTAAGAAATTTTTCTGCCGGAGGTGATCCTTCGATACGGGCTTTGCCCTACTCAGGACGAACGGTTTTCCCTTAAATTTTCACAAAAATCCGTTTGTCCTGAGTAGCGAAGCGTATCGAAGGATCACCTCGGACGGTAAATCATCGCAAATCAAAACAAAAAATACCGCTGCGCCAATGGCAACACATCCGCCGGTTCGCACACCAGCAGTTCCCCATCGGCGCGTACTTCATAGGTTTCCGGGTCCACTTCCATCTTCGGCGTCGCGTCGTTATGAATCATGTCGCGCTTGCGCAAATTACGCATGTTTTTAACCGCGATCAGCGGTTTGTTCAATCCCAGTTGCGCGCCGATGCCGGCGTCGTAAGCGGCTTGCGAGACAAATGTCATTGAGGTTTTAAGGCCGCCGCCGTAAGCGCCGAACATCATCCGGTAATGCACCGGCTGCGGGGTCGGAATGGAGGCGTTCGGATCGCCCATTTGGGCCGCCGCGATCATGCCACTCTTGAGGATCATCGATGGTTTCACGCCGAAGAAGGCCGGTTTCCACAGCACGATGTCGGCGATCTTGCCGACTTCCAGCGAGCCGACCACGTGCGAAATGCCGTGCGTGATGGCCGGGTTGATGGTGTATTTAGCGATGTAGCGCTTGACGCGGAAGTTGTCGTTGCGGCTGGGGTCTTCACTGAGCGATCCGCGCTGGCTTTTCATTTTGTGCGCGGTCTGCCAGGTGCGCATGATGACTTCGCCGACCCGGCCCATGGCTTGCGAATCGGACGACATCATCGAAATCGCGCCGAGGTCGTGCAGAATATCTTCGGCGGCAATGGTCTCGCGCCGGATGCGCGATTCGGCAAAGGCGATGTCTTCCGCAATCGCCGCGTCCAGGTGATGGCAGACCATCAGCATGTCCAGGTGTTCGTCCAGCGTATTGACGGTGTAGGGCCGGGTCGGATTGGTCGATGACGGTAGTACGTTGGCTTGGCCGACTGCGGCGATGATGTCCGGCGCATGGCCGCCGCCGGCGCCTTCGGTGTGAAAGGTGTGGATGGTGCGGTCCTTGAAGGCGGCCAGCGTGTGTTCCAGAAAGCCGCCTTCGTTGAGGGTGTCGGTGTGGATCGCGACTTGCACATCCATGCGGTCGGCCACCGCCAGGCAATTGTCGATCGCGGCCGGGGTGCTGCCCCAGTCTTCATGCAATTTCAAACCGATCGCGCCGGCCTTGATTTGTTCTTCCAGCGGCGTCGGCAAGCTGACGTTGCCCTTGCCGAAAAAGCCCAGATTCATCGGAAATGCATCGGCCGCCGAGAGCATCGAATGCAGATGCCAGGGGCCGGGCGTGCAGGTGGTGGCGGCGGTGCCCACAGCCGGGCCGGTGCCGCCGCCGAGCATGGTGGTTACGCCGCTCATCAAGGCTTCTTCGATCTGTTGCGGGCAGATGAAATGAATGTGCGTATCGACGCCGCCAGCGGTCACGATCATGCCTTCGCCGGCAATGATTTCAGTAGCGCCACCGATGGCCATGGTGACGTTCGGCTGGATGTCGGGATTGCCGGCTTTGCCGATGGCCGCGATCTTGCCGCTTTTGAGGCCGATGTCGGCCTTGACGATGCCCCAGTGATCGATGATGACGGCGTTCGTGATGACGGTATCCATGACGTCGGCGTGATTGCGTTGCGACTGGCCCATGCCGTCGCGGATCACTTTGCCGCCGCCGAATTTAACTTCTTCGCCGTAGGTTGTGTAGTCCTTTTCGATTTCGATCAGCAGCCCGGTATCGGCCAGCCGGACACGGTCGCCGACGGTGGGGCCGAACATTTCGGCATAAGCCTGGCGCGAGATTTTCATGCTTTGGCCTTTCCTGATTGGCCGTCCAGCGCGCCCATGATCAGGCCGTTGAATCCATACACTTTGCGCGCGCCGGCCAGCGCGACCAGTTCCACGCTGCGTTGCTGGCCCGGTTCAAAACGCACCGCCATGCCGGCGGCGATATTGAGCCGCATGCCGTAGGCGGCGGAACGCTCGAACAGCAGCGCCGGATTGGTTTCGTAGAAATGAAAGTGCGAGCCGATTTGGATCGGCCGGTCGCCGCTGTTGGCGACCTGGAGGGTGGTTGTGGCGCGACCGGCATTGAGTTCGATGTCGCCGTCTTCGATCAGCATTTCACCAGGGATCATGATGGACTCTTCAGACAATAGGATTATGGACGGTGACCAGTTTGGTGCCGTCGGGGAAGGTGGCTTCGATTTGGATGTCGGGAATCATTTCGGCGATGCCGTCCATCACATCGGCGCGGCGCAGGATGGTGCTGCCGTAGGACATCAGTTCGGCGACGCTTTTGCCGTCGCGCGCGCCTTCCATGATGGCGGCGCTGATCAGCGCCACGGCTTCTGGATAGTTCAGTTTCAGGCCGCGGGCCTGACGCCGTTCGGCCAGGAGTGCGGCGGTAAAGATGAGTAGTTTGTCTTTTTCTCGTGGAGTCAGATCCATGTTGCGTATCCCTGTTTTTAAATTATTTTTTAAATTATTTCGAATATTGATTGCGTCAAGTGTGCCAGATGCGCGGCACAATTGCAGAGCGTTCCAATAGCGCCGGCCGGAGTTGTTGCCAGCAGGCGCTGATCCAGTGGCGTGCGGCCTGGCTGGAATGGCCGAGGTAGCGCGCCACCAGCAGCGTTTTGATTTGCGTGACGCCGCTTTTTGCTGTGGGGTCTTCGGCGCTGTTTCCAATCTCACGCAGACTGCCGATGATCTCGGACGGTAGCACTTTATTGCCGAGCGCAATCAGCGTCGCGCAAACGGTGTGGCCGCCCAGCATCAGCATGCTTTGCATGCCCTCGCCATCGCCGTTGAGAACGCCTTGCTCCCACCACAGCAACTTGCCGTCTCGCCGGATGCTGGTGTGTTGCCCGATGCGGCCGCGGTCGAAAATTTCGCCGGAAGCGGTGCGGCCGAAGCAGAGAATTTCCGCGCCGATGTAGCGCGCATCGGCGGCCAGCTCGACATGATGATCGAGCATGACGTGCGCGTGATTGAAGAAAATGGTTTCTTGCGGCAGCCATTCGAGTGCGGCGCCGGCGGCGACTTTCAGATTGATCTGCTGGCGCGAAATATGGCCGTTGGCCTTGTACCATTTGGCCGCGCCCGGGGTGGTGATCAAGGCATTGGCCTGCGCGCCGACATCGATATCGATGTGCAATCGATCGCCGCCGACCACGCCGCCGGGCGGATGAATGATGATCGCGTGGCAGACCGATGGATGTTCTGGATACAGTGCTTTTTGTACGCGCAAGGGGCCGTAATGGCGGCGATCGGTCAGGCGCGTGGTGCCGTGATCGTCGCTAAAGCCCAGCGTCAGACGTGCTTCGGATGGCGCGCCGGGACTAGAGATGAATGGGTATTCAACGGCTTTCATGGTTTAGACCGCCAAATGGCGTTTGATGTGAGCGCCGTCCATTTGGTCTTGTGCGCCTGCAGCGACCACCTCGCCGCGTGACATGACGATGAAGGTGTCGGCCAGGTCGCGTGCGAAATCGAAATATTGCTCGCAGAGCAGAATGCCGATGTCGCCGCGTTCGCGCAGCAGGCGAATGACGCGACCGATGTCTTTGATGATGGATGGCTGAATGCCTTCAGTCGGTTCGTCCAGGATAATGAGCTTCGGTTCGGCCAGCAGTGCGCGCGCGATCGCTAATTGCTGTTGCTGGCCGCCGGAGAGATCGCCGCCGCGCCGGTGCAGCATTTCCTTCAGGACCGGGAATAGTTCGTAGACTTCGCCTTTGATGATGGAAGCTTGCCGGCCGGATTTGACCGCCATGCCCATCAACAGATTTTCTTCGACCGTCAGGCGCGCAAAGATTTCGCGCCCTTGGGGAACGTAGGCAATGCCGAGCGCGGCGCGTTGATACGGTTTCAGTTTGTTGATGTTGCGGCCTTCCAGCAGGATCTCGCCGCCGGCGGTGGGCAGCACGCCCATCAGACATTTGAGCAGGGTGGTTTTGCCGACGCCGTTGCGGCCCAGCAGCGTGAGTACGCGGCCTTTTTGCACTTCCAGCGACACGCCGCGCAGCGTGTGCGCGGCACCGTAATATTGATTGAGTTCGGTTACTTGCAGCATATCAGCGGCCTAAATAAACTTCGATGACGCGTTCGTCGGCCTGCACTTGTTCCATCGTGCCTTCGGCCAGTACCGATCCCTCGTGCAGTACCGTGACTTTGCCCTGCTGCGCAATTTCAGAGACGAATCCCATATCGTGTTCGACCACCATAATCGAGTGTTTTCCGCGCAATTCATTGAGTAGTTCGGCGGTGCGCGCGGTTTCGGCGTCGGACATCCCGGCCACCGGTTCGTCGAGCAGCAGCAACTGCGGTTCCTGCATCAACAGCATGCCGATTTCCAGCCATTGCTTTTGGCCGTGCGATAGCAAACCGGCCGGGCGATGCTCCTGGCCGTTGAGACGGATCAGTTTCAGGATGTCGTCGATCTTGTCGACCTGCTCCGAGGATAGTTTGGCAAACAGCGTTTGCCATACGCGCTTATCCAGTTTCATCGCCAGTTCCAGATTTTCAAATACCGAATGCTGCTCGAAAACGGTGGGCCGCTGGAATTTTCTGCCGATGCCGGTATGCGCGATGGCGTATTCGGTCATCTTGGTCAGATCGATGGTTTGGCCGAAATAGACGGTGCCGGAAGTCGGGCGCGTCTTGCCGGTGATGACATCCATCATGGTGGTTTTTCCGGCGCCGTTGGGGCCGATGATGCAGCGCAACTCGCCCACCGAAATATCCAGATGCAGATTGTTCAGCGCCTTGAAGCCGTCGAAGGAAACGGTAATGTTTTCCAGATACAGAATGGCGCCGTGCGTGGTGTCGACGCCTTCTTGTTTCAGCCGCGAATAGGAGGTGCCGTAATCGGCATGCAGATCGTTATCGACATTGCCCGAAGGGGCGGTGCGGTCGTAGATTTCGCTCATGCGGACTCCTTGCCGGTTTGCGTTTCGGCCTCAACTTCGGCCTCGGCCTTAACTTTACGCTTCAGTTTGGTAACCACGCCGAGAATGCCGTCGCGCATGAAGAGCGTGACCAGCACGAACAGCAGCCCCAAAGCGTACAGCCACAGTTCCGGGAAGGCTGCCGTGAACCAGCTCTTCAAGCCGTTGACGGCGAACGCGCCGATAATCGGCCCCAGCAGCGTGCCGCGCCCGCCGACGGCAGCCCAGATCACCATTTCGATTGAATTACCCGGCGACATTTCGGACGGGTTAATAATGCCGACCTGCGGCACATACAACGCGCCGGCGATGCCGCACAGCACGGCCGACAGGGTCCAGACGAATAATTTGAACCATAAGGGGTTATAGCCGATGAACATCAGCCGCGATTCCGCATCGCGCACGCCTTGCAGTACGCGACCCAGTTTGGATGTCACGATCCAGCGGCACAGCAGCAGCGCCCCCAGCAATAGCGCCAGCGTGACCAGATACAGCACCGCTTTGGTGGCCGGCGCCGAGACCGTATAGCCGAGAATGCGTTTGAAATCGGTAAAGCCGTTATTGCCGCCGAAGCCGGTATCGTTACGGAAAAACAGCAGCATGAAGGCGAACGTCATGGCTTGCGTGATGATCGAGAAATACACGCCCTTGATGCGCGAGCGGAAGGCGAAGTAGCCGAAGACGAACGCCAGCACGCCCGGCACCAGCACCACCAGCGCCATGCAATACCAGAAATGCTGGGTCAGCGACCAGTACCAGGGATAGGTTTTCCAATCCAGGAACACCATGAAATCGGGCAGATTGCTTTGATACACGCCATCGCGGCCGATGGCGCGCATCAGATACATGCCGTGGGCATAGCCGCCCAGCGCAAAGAACACGCCATGGCCCAGCGACAAAATGCCGGTATAACCCCACACCAGATCGAGCGCCAGCGCCGCCATCGCATAGCACAT
>DATMOE010000029.1:0-4300 GCA_035568435.1 Herbaspirillum sp.
GCAGGAAATCGCCGTGGCCGACCGCACCGACGCGGCGTTCCCGGTGGACGCGGCCACGCAAACCTTGCATGCCCGCTATACCAAACCCTATCTGACGCACGGCGCGATCGGGCCGTCATGCGCGGTGGCGCTGTTCGATGACAATCATCTGACCGTCTGGACTCACACGCAGGGCGTTTTTCCGATGCGCAAGGGACTGGCCGAAATGCTGTCGCTGCCGCTGGAAAACATCCGCTGCATCCACGTCGAAGGGTCTGGCTGTTATGGCCACAATGGCGCGGACGACGCCGCCGCCGATGCCGCATTGATCGCGCATAAAACACCTGGCCGTCCGGTGCGCGTGCAATGGATGCGTGAACAGGAACACACCTGGGAACCGTTCGGACCGGCGATGACCGTCGACACCACGGCAGCGCTGAATGCCGCGGGCCAGATCATCGATTGGCAATGCGAAATCTGGAGCAATACGCACAACAACCGCATCGACAATGCCGGCCGTTTCATGCCGACCTGGACGCTGGCACAACCGTTCACACCTGCGCCGCCGAAAACCATTCCGATGCCCGAGGGCGGCGGTGACCGCAACAGCATTCCTCTGTATCGGCTGCCGAATCTGAAGGTGCAGCATCATTTTCTGCCGGACATGCCGATCCGCGTGTCGGCGATGCGTTCGCTGGGTGCGTATCTGAACGTGTTCGCGATTGAAAGCTTCATGGACGAACTGGCCGCCGCAGCCAAGGCCGATCCGGTGGAATTTCGCATGCGGCATCTGGACGATCCGCGCCAGCGCGATGTGGTCAAGCTGGCCGCGCAATACTTCGGCTGGCAACCGGATGCGCCGAAGAAGCCAAATCATGGCGTTGGATTTGCGATGGCGCAATATAAAAATCTGATGGCTTATTTTGCGATTGCAGTGGAGCTTTCGGTGGTGCCTGAAACCGGCGAAGTGCAGATCGAACGGATTGTGGCGGCAGTCGATTGCGGGCAGATCGTGAACCCGGATGGCGTGCGCAATCAGATCGAGGGAGGCATTCTGCAATCGGCCAGTTGGTCTTTATTCGAGCAGACCACGTTCGATACCCGGCACATCACCAGTGTCGACTGGAGCGGATATCCGATCATGCGGTTTTCTGCGGTGCCCAAGAAGGTGGAGGTGTATTTGATCGATCGGCCGGGGATGCCGTTTTTGGGTGTCGGCGAGGCGGCTCAGGGGCCTACGGCCGCGGTGCTGGCCAACGCGATCGCCAATGCGACCGGGAAGCGCTTGCGGGATTTACCGTTGGCGGGGGCTAATTTGAAGGCCGCTTTGCGTTCGTGATGTGAGTATTCTTTGAATTTTGCCTAGGAGGTAAAATTTAAAGGAGATTTTAAAGTACCCACAAACATAAATTACAGACTCGCATCCTCTCCCCACAAAGTCTGCATATTCACTTGCATCGTGTGCATCATTCCATCGACACTATCCTGCACCGCATACATGCTGCGCGATGTGTCGCGTGGAATGGGGAACGACAGCTTGGCGCCGCCCGGTCCAATCAGGGAATGGACCATCGGCGTTTTCATGATGTCGCCTTGCCCCGTCACTACGCTGGTTTCGCCATTGAGCAGCTTCACAAAAACACCCGCCGGATACATCCCCAGCACGCTCATAAAAACGGAGGCAAGCGATTGATCGATATTTTGCTTTTCATCGATAAAAACACTGCGTAACGCCACATTGGGCATTAAAGCCTTCCGATAATTGCGGGGCGAAATTGTTGCGCAATAGCGATCGGCAATCGAAATAATCTTGGCGGCCAAAGGAATTTTCAAACCCGTTTTACCCAAGGGATAACCGCTGCCGTCCTCATTTTCGTGGTGCATTAAAACGGTCAATAACCAGCCATCATTTTTGACGCCGGCCTGTTTCAATAGACGAAGACCCTCTTGAGGATGATGTTTAATCATGTCTTTATCTTCATCGTTCAAGGCGCTGGCCTTGTCCTGCAATTCCTCTTGCTGGCGCAACATGCCAATGTTCATCGTCAAAGCCGCTGCCAAGAGCGTATCGATCTCCATCTCGGACATTTTCATGTTACGCGCGGCCAAGAGAGAAACAATCGCCGTGTCGATACAGTGGCGCACCGGATACGTGCTCTGCGCGCGGTTCAACAAGATCGTGGCCAGCGTGACATGTTCGTTGATTGCAACGGCACGCTTGATTGACGCGACAACCTCCATGATTTTCGATTCCAGCTCGGTCTCGTTTTGCAGATTGTAGAGAAGACGTCCAAGACGCTTATTGGCCTGGTTAATCAGGCGCAGCGCGGAGGGCTTTTCAACTGTGCGGTTGATCGCTTGTGGTTGGTGTGCCGGGGCCACAGGTTTGGTTGCCGCAAACATGCCACGCGCGAGCAAGGCTTCGATCTGCTGCTCGTTTTCGACAATAAAGTCTTTGCGCAATAATAATTTATCCGCAACGTCATAAATGTCCCACGGCAATGGTTCGCCAATCACTATATCGCTTAGGCTGATACGTCTTCTAGTCATGAAATTTATCCCGAAAGAGAGGCCATGATTGCGAATGATGCGAGCCCTTCGTTAGGGACTTTCGTTCGCATTTCGCCGGAGTTTCCGTGGCGCAATAAGTTATTTTTCGGGTAGTGTAACAACAGTTGTTCGTCTTGCCTACAGACAACTAATTTCCTTGCGGGACGGCTAAGGCAAAGTTTCCGCTTGGAAACTAATTGTGGCCGCGCTGACGCTGACGTTGACGCCGATAGAGGGCGATCACTTCTCCCGCCAATCCCCGGCGGAATCCCAGAACGCAGATGATAAAAATAAAACCGGTGGCAATCGTCACCGAATCGCCCAGCGTGTGAAACCAGTTGATGCCGCTCACATTGGCCAGCCAGTCGCCTATCTCGCCGAGCCTGTCTTCCATCATGACAATGACGACCGCACCAACGATAGGCCCGATGATGGTCCCCAGACCACCGATCAGCGTCATCAAAACCACCAGCCCGGACATGGTCCAATGCACATCGGTCAAGGTCGCAAAACCGAGCACCAGCGCTTTGGTCGATCCGGCCAGCCCGGACAACGCAGCCGACAACACAAAGGCCAGCAACTTGTATTTATCGACGTCATAGCCAAGTGAAATTGCGCGCGGTTCGTTTTCCTTGATCGCCTTCAAGACCTGCCCGAACGGGGAATAAATCACCCGCACGATCAAGCCGAATGCCGCCACGGTAATGGCCAGCACCACAAAATAGAGCGTCAAGTCGCTATCCAAACGAATGACGCCAAACAATGTGCCGCGCGGGATACCCTGCAAACCATCCTCGCCACCGGTAAACGGCGCCTGTACACAAACGAAATACAGCATTTGCGCCAGCGCCAATGTGATCATCGTGAAATAAATACCCTGACGACGAATCGCCAGCAAACCCATCACCAGGCCGATCAATGCCCCCACCGCGGCGCCGGCCAGCAGGCCCAACACCACCGGCAGATGCAGATCGCGCAAGACATAACCGGTCACATAGGCGGCGCAGCCGAAAAAGGCCGCGTGGCCGAACGACAGCAAACCGGTATAACCGATCAACAGATTGAAGGCGCACGCGAATAACGCGAAGCACAGCATCTTCATCAGAAATACCGGATACAACAGAAAAGGCGCACACAGCAATGCCGCCATTACGATTACAAGAATGAACACAAACGCAATTTTTCGGGGCGGTAGATGATTCATCGGCAGACCTTATTTTTCTTTGCCGAACAGGCCGGCGGGACGGATCATCAACACAATTGCCATCACGATAAATACGATTGTGGCCGACAGCTCTGGATAAAATACCCGCGTCAATCCTTCGATCACGCCTAAGGCCATACCGGTGACGATGGCGCCCAGAATCGAGCCCATGCCGCCGATGACGACCACCGCAAAGACGGTAATGATCAAATTCGAGCCCATCAGCGGCGAGACCTGAATCACCGGCGCGGCCAGCACGCCGGCGAAGGCGGCCAGCGCCACGCCGAAGCCGTAAGTCAGCGTGACCATCCGCGGCACATTGATGCCGAACGCTTCCACCAGTTTCGGATTTTCAGTACCGGCGCGCAGATAAGCGCCCAGGCGTGTTTTTTCAATCACGAACCAGGTCGAGAAACAGACTGTCAACGAAGCCAATACCACCCAGGCGCGATAATTCGGCAACACCATGAAGCCCAGATCGGTAGCCCCCTGCAATGCCGACGGAACCGAGAACGGCTGACCGGACACGCCGTAGATCGAACGAAAAATACCTTCGACCATCAGCGT
>DATMOE010000030.1:0-6791 GCA_035568435.1 Herbaspirillum sp.
TACCGCGGCACCGGCGTAATAGAGGTCCAGAAACGACTGCAAATCAGAGAAGTCGTAAGCGGCCCGTAATGCTTCGATTGAGGCGTAGGGTAGTTTGACGCCGTTGCGTTGGGCCAACGCAAACAGCAATTCCGGTTCCAGCGTGCCTTCAATGTGGAGATGTAATTCGGTTTTCGGCATGGCGGCGATGAATGTGTGCAATGCCGAATCGATAGGCGCAGCGGGCGCAAGGCTGGCGTTGATGCTCATGAGGTTTTCCTGAAGGAGAAAAATGCGGAGGGTTGTTCCAAAAAATAAAGAATTAACGATTAAATTTGTTAAAGTTAATTCTTTGTTTGAATTTTAAATTATTGATTTTAAATAATAAATTAAAAATTAAGTTCGATTAGCTGGCGCGATCACCAAGATGCGTGATCGCATAGCCCTTTTCATCGATTTGCCGCAATGCGTCGTCCGGTTTCAATGATGACTGTGGGGAGTGGCCGGGTTCCAGATCGACGTTGCGTCGGTCGATTTGCCAATCGGTATTGGTTGCTTCTTCGGGAATGATCTGGCCGGAGGGGACTGCCAGATAAGAATGTAAATTGCCGCTGTCCAAGCGTTTGTACACGTCCACTTTCATAGCCTCTCCTTACGGTATTGACAGTTGGGTCGGTTGGTACAAGTTAAAGAATACGCTATTTGCCGTGCGGTAGGTTTTAACAAATTTAATCAGCGTTGTCTTACTGCTTATCTTGCAAAAAACGCATCTTGAAGCTTTTGCCCTTGATATTGGCGGTGCTCAGCTTACGTGCCGCATGCTCGGCAATGCGGCGATCCAGGGCGACATACGTGACGAATTCAGACACATTGATCTTGCCGACCTGATCCTTGCTCAAGCCGACATCGGCAGTCAGCGCGCCAAGCAGATCGCCGGGACGCAGCTTGTCTTTTTTGCCGCCCATGATGCAGAGCGTCGTCATCGGCGCCAGCAGCGTATCGTCCGATGTTGCTGCCGATGTTGATACCGCTTCCAGCGCATCGAGTTCGAACCAGTCCACCGGACGGTTCTGATATTGCTCGATTAATTTGACCCATTTCTTTTCATTCGGCGCACACAGGTTCAGCGCCAGCCCGGCAGCCGCACCGCGTCCGGTGCGGCCGATACGGTGAATGTGGACTTCGGTGTCTTTGGAGACATCGACATTGATGACTGTGCCCAGGGTTTGAATATCCAATCCGCGCGCGGCCACATCGGTTGCCACCAGCACGGAACAACTCTGATTGACGAACTGAATCAGGATTTCGTCGCGTTCGCGTTGTTCCAGCTCGCCGTATAGCGCCAATGCGCTGAAGCCTTGCGCGCGCAATTGCGCCGCCAATTCGCGGCAATGAATTTTGGTATTGCAGAATGCCAGCGTGGATACCGGACGATAGTGGCGCAGCAGCCGGGCCACCGCGTCGTTGCGCTGTTCCGGCGCAACGGTATAGAAGCGTTGTTCGATCTGGACGGCGTCGTGTTGCGACTCGACTTTGATTTCGACCGGATCGCGTAGAAAGGCGGCGCTGGCTTTGCGGATATCGTCGGGATAGGTTGCCGAAAACAGTAAGGTCTGCCGCCGCTCGGGACAGGCCTTGGCGATGCTGATCATTTCGTCTTGGAATCCCATATCGGTCATCCGGTCGGCTTCATCGAGCACCAGGGTCTGCACGGTGGACAATTTAATGCTGCCGCGGCCGATGTGATCGAGAATGCGGCCAGGGGTGCCGACCACGATATGCGCGCCGTGCTCCAGCGAGCCGATTTGCGGCCCCATCGGGGAGCCGCCGGTCAGGGTCAAAACCTTGATGTTTTCGGTAAAGCGCGCCAGCCGCCGCAACTCTTGCGCGACCTGATCGGCCAGCTCTCGGGTCGGGCACAACACCAGCGCTTGAATCGCAAAATAGGCTGGATTAAGTTTGTGCAGAATGCCGATGCCGAATGCGGCAGTTTTGCCGCTGCCGGTTTTGGCTTGCGCAATTACGTCGCGCCGTTCCAGCATCGGCGGCAAACTTTGCGCCTGGATGGGCGTCATGTCGCGATAGCCTAATTGGTCGAGATTGGCCAGCATCGCAGGCGATAAAAGCAGGCTGGAAAAAGCAGTGGGTTGCATGATGGTGCGGCCGGAACCGGAGAAGGGCGGGGTGGCAGTGTAGCAGACTGCGCGCTGTGGCTACTGCCTTGGGCCGATCGGCCGATATTTCGGCCTTATGTTAGGATGCAAACCCTCGGCAGAGGTGCCGTAATTACCCTATAAGGAGTACCAACATGAGCAATCGCAGAACCTTCTTGAAGAACATTACGAATATGGCGGTTGTTTCTGCCGCGGCGGTATCGGCCGGTATCCCGATCATGGCGCGCGCCGATATGCCGAAACTCGATGAGAACGATCCGCAGGCCAAGGCCATGGGTTATGTGGCCGATACCAATAAGGCAGACAAGGCGAAATACCCGAAACATACCGTTGCGCAAAAATGCGACAACTGCCAATTATTTCAAGGCAAGGCTGGCGACGCGCAAGGTGCTTGCCCGCTGTTTTCTGGAAAAATGGTTGCTGGTAACGGTTGGTGCAGCGCCTACATGAAAAAGGCGTAATGTAAGTAAGGTCTAACGTCGGCTTTCATCAGGAAGCACTACGCATTCAACAGGGATTCAACAATACAATGCCGTCCACTCGCCTTTTGGCGGCGGACGGCATTTTTGTCTATGCAGCGCCACACATGCGAGCGCAACAAGCACAAATTTACAATTTGGCATATATTTCAGAAAAGTTGGGCACTAACTACTGGCAACAAGGTCACAACGAAATGCCAGGGGGGAAGTCGGTCAGTGCAAAATTTCGTGGTGCGCCTTTGTCGATGGTTTCGATGTCGCATTTGAACGGCCCAGGCGCTTGATTGATCAAGTTAAAGGAGACAATTTTGCTGAATAAAGCGATTGATGCCGGACTGCGTCGTTGGGTGGAAAACATCAAAAAACAAGAAAATCTACCTGTCAGACTAGTGCTCTGGAACGGCAGTCAGATTGATCTGGGCGCATTCAAAACGCCCGAAGTCACGCTGGAAGTCAAAAGCCCGGCAGCGTTGCCGCTGCTGGTATCGCCTACTCTGGAAAGCCTGGGCGAAGCTTATATTCAGGAAAAAATCGATATCGGCGGCAAACTGGCGGATGTGATCCGCACCAGTTACCGTCTGGCCGAGCTGTCGGCCAGGAAGTCCGGCGCCAGCACTAGCGGCGCCATGCGCAAACTCGCCGGCCTGACCAAACACTTCAAACACACCAAAGCCGAAGACAAGGATTCGATCCAGTATCACTACGATGTATCGAACGATTTCTACAAGCTTTGGCTGGATCCGAATCTGGTTTACTCCTGCGCCTATTTCGAGAACGGCGATGAAGATCTGGAAACCGCGCAAAACAAAAAAATCGATCACATTTTGACCAAAATCCGTTTGCAGCCCGGGCAGACCCTGCTCGACATCGGCTGCGGCTGGGGGGCGCTGGTCATTCGCGCCGCCAGCAAATTCGGTGCGCGCTGCGTGGGCATCACCTTATCGCAGAATCAGCACGATCTTGCCGTGCAGCGCGTGCGCGCGGCCGGATTGGAAGGCCAGATTGAAATCAGGCTGCAGGATTATCGCGATGTAAAAGGCACGTTCGACCGTATTACCAGCGTGGGCATGTTCGAACATGTTGGACGGATCAATCTTGTCAGCTATTTCTCGCGCATCAATGAATTGCTGGCCGAAGAGGGCGTAGCGATGAATCACGGCATTACCTCGACCGACCCGGAGAGCCGCGACTCGCCGATGGGCGGCGGCGATTTCATCGACCGCTATGTCTTCCCGAAAGGCGAACTGCCGCATATTTCGCTGGCATTAAGCGCGCTGCAGCAAGGCGGCCTGGAAGCGCTGGATGTGGAAAATCTGCGGCGTCATTATGCCCGTACCTTGGAAATGTGGGCGGCCAGCTACGAAAAATACAGTGAGCAGATCCGTGAATTGGTCGGCGAAAAACGTTATCGGATCTGGCGTGTGTATCTGGCCGGTTGCGCGCATGCGTTTGAAGTCGATGACGTATCGATTTATCAGGTGATCTGTCAGAAGGCGGGCCGCAAAGCGGATGCTATTCCATGGTCGCGGCGCTATATTTACGGTGCAAAATAGCTTGTTGCGAAATGAAGGGGGTCAGGCGGGCTGTGGCGGACGGTTGTACTCCGTTCGTGTCATTCCGGCCTGCGGCCTCCCTTCTTTACCTCACTGCGCACAACCATCCGCCACAGCCCGCCTGACCCCCTTCATTTCTCAACAAGCTTTTATTCCGGCAGCGGAATAAACTCATCGTGATCCAGATCCGGCAATTTCATTCTGCCGGCGCGCCAGTCGGCCTTGGCCTGCTCAAGTCTTTGTTTCGATGACGAGACGAAATTCCAATCGATGAAACGTTCGCCGACCGGCTCGCCGCCCAGCAACATGACGATTGCCGGGCTCAGCGCTTTGACTGAGGCCGGCTGGCCCTTGGTGAACACCAGCATGGTGCCGGTCCCAAAGGTTTGATGCTCAACTTCCACCGATCCGGCCACGACATATGCAGCGCGCTCGGCATAATTGGCCGGTAATTGCGCGATTGCGCCACCCTGCAAGATGCAATGGGTATAAAACAGCGGCGAATGCGCCACAACCGGCGATTTCACGCCAAACGCTTCGCCGGCAATCACCCGGCTCCAAACGCCGGCCTCGTCAATCACCGGCAGTACTTGCTGGCTGTAATTGGCAAACGAAGGGGCAATCTCTTCCTGGCCGTCGGGCAGCGCTACCCAGCTTTGCAGGCCATGCATGCTTGCACCGTCCAGACGCGCCTTTTCGAATCGTTCCGAATGCGTAATGCCACTGCCGGCGGTCATCCAGTTCACTTCACCGGGGCGGATGGTTTGCTCGGAACCGAGGCTATCCCGATGCACGATTTCACCTTCCAGCAAATAAGTTACCGTGGAAAGGCCGATATGCGGATGCGGGCGGACGTCGGCGCCGCGGGCTTCTTCCCGGCTTAAATGCCGCGGCCCCATATGATCGAGAAATATAAAGGGGCCAACCATGCGATGCTTGGCGAACGGCAAGACCCTGCCGACTTCCAGGCCGCCGCCCAGACTTCTTCTGCGTTGTTCAATGATCATTTCGAGCATATTTGCCTCCGCATCAATGGGTAATCGATTATCTCTCATTAGAATGATGCATTGCCAGTTTTTGGCGTGAAGCGGCAGAATCGGGCATCATGGCGGGCTCTGAAGAAGCATATTTTTATATCGATAGAAAAGGCAGAAAATCATGTACGACATATTTCAGACCGACCGTTTGATCGATCAGTGGCTGAGCGAGGATATCGGGTATTGCGATCTGACTGCGCAGCTGATGATTGAAGCGGGTGAGACCGGCGCTTTCGTTATGAATGCCCGCGAAACGCTGATTGTCGCCGGCATTGATGTCGCCGCCCGCGTATTCAAACGCTACGATCCGACGCTCGAAGTGACGGTCCGGGTCAAGGATGGCGATACAGTGCAGCGCGGCACTCTGATGATGGAAGTGCGCGGCAATGCCCGCAGTGTGCTGACTGCCGAACGTACAGCTTTGAATATCGTGCAGCGTCTGTCCGGTATCGCCAACGAAACCGCGAAATATGTCGCAGCAATCGCCGGCACCTCGGCGCGCCTGCTCGATACGCGTAAAACGACACCGGGTCTGCGCATGCTGGAAAAGCACGCGGTGGTCTGCGGCGGCGGCTTGAATCATCGCCTCGGCCTGGATAACGGTGTGCTGATCAAAGACAATCATATTGCCGTTTGCGGCAGTATCGCCAAGGCAGTCGAACGGGCGCGCCGTCAATTGCCGATCTTGACGAAACTGGAAGTCGAATGCGAAACCCTGGCACAGGTGGCCGAAGCTGCGGCAGCCGGGGTCGATGTCATCATGCTCGATAACGTGGCGGTTGGCGATATGCCCGAGGCGGTCAGGATTGTGGCCGGGCGCAGTAAAGTGGAAGCTTCAGGCGGCATCAATCTGACGACCATCGGCGCGATCGCGAGAACCGGTGTCGACTATATTTCCACCAGCCGCATCAATCAGGCTTCCACCGGGGTCGATATCGGTCTGGACGATGCGTGATAAAGGGCAACGCTGCAGAAACGGTATCGGTTAGCATACGTTTGCCTGCTAGTCTCAATACCGATGTCCCTCTATTTCAATGAAAGGCTGTCATGGAAGGTGCTGCCCCCTTGTTGATGGCGCTGGTTTACCTTGGCGCAGGTGTGCTGTCGGTGCCGATCGCACAGCGCCTCGGTCTCGGCTCGGTACTGGGTTATCTGATCGCCGGCGCGCTGATCGGCCCCTCTGCGCTGGCGCTGGTCGGAAATCAAACCAGTGTCATGCATTTTGCCGAATTCGGCGTGGTGATCATGCTGTTTCTGATCGGGTTGGAAGTGCAGCCCTCGGTGTTGTGGAGCATGCGCACCGCTTTTTTCGGTTTGGGCGGGATGCAGGTCTTGCTCACCGGCATTGTGCTGGCGGGCATTGGCGTAGCCGCCGGCGTCGAGTGGCATGCTGCCGTTGCGCTGGGCTTTATCCTGTCGCTGTCATCGACCGCCGTGGTATTGCAGACGCTGGAAGAAAAAGGCCTGCGCAAAACGCCGACCGGCGCTGCCTCGCAGGGTATTTTGTTGTTCCAGGATGTGGCGATTATCCCGATGATTGCGCTCTTGCCGTTGCTGGCGATGCCGCAG
>DATMOE010000031.1:0-16110 GCA_035568435.1 Herbaspirillum sp.
GGATGCGGTGTTTGGTGTAGTCATACGGGAGTCAACGTTAAGTCTTGGGTGGATTGTTCAGGGGATCGGTATCGGTGGCATCGGGCTCATCGGACATCGGCGCGGCCGGCTCGCGAGCCCAGAAATAGCGGTCGGGAATCAGCCGGCCCATGCCCATGCGTTGCGCATGCGTGAGCGCCGCCAGCGTAAATTCCTGCGCTTCGGACACGGCTTCCGGTACTTCCAGGCCGTTCGCCAGCATCGCCGCAATGGCCGCCGATACTGTCGACCCGGCGCCGGCAAAGGCGCCGGAAATACGTTGCCATGGATCGTGCCGGACTATGCCGCCGGCATCGAACAGGGTATTGGCGACCTGATTAAGCTCGCTTGGCGTACCGGTGACAAACAGGTATTCGGCGCCTAGCTCGATGATGTGCATTGCGTCCAGCATCAGCGTGTCTTGGCTGACATCGCCGACCGGCTCGCGCCAGGTTTCCGCCAATCGGGATAATTCGTCGGCAGACAGCAGCAGGACAGTGGTTTGCGGGATCAGTAATTCGCGGATGGCGATCAGGATGTCTTCGCCGTCTATGCCAAGATCGGGCATGGCGGTAATGAAGGGATCCAGAATTAGCGGAATATCGGGGTAGTCGGAGACGATTTCGGCAATCGCGGAGACGCTCTCGATACTGCCGACGTAGCCGACTTTGAACGCCATGACCGGCATGTCTTCCAACACGACACGGGCTTGATCGGCAACCCAATCGACATCGATATCTTGCGTATCTTCGATGCGGGCGGTATCGCCGATTAGAATGGCTGTAATGACCGTCAGGCCATGGCAACCCATGGCGGCGAATGTGGCGAGATCGGCTTGTATGCCGATGGCGCCGACCGGATCGGCCACGCCGAAAGTCAAAATAAGCGAAGAAGTTTGGTTTTGCACGTTGGGTAGATTAAGATATCCGGTTTTTGGGGCTTGTTATTGCTGATTGATTGCTAACAGATAGCCTCTGGCATTTTACTTGATTGAATTGAAGGATAGTCAGCCGTGAGTGATAACGCAAATTCGAATGAAGAATTCAAAACCTGGATGTGCCTGATTTGCGGCTGGGTTTATGACGAAGCTGCCGGTTTGCCGGAGGAGGGTATTGCCGCCGGCACGCGTTGGGAAGATGTGCCGATGAACTGGACTTGTCCCGAATGCGGCGCGCGTAAAGAAGATTTTGAGATGGTTGCTTTTTAGCAGGATTCCAAGCGCTTCAAACAAGCGCCTTAAACGCCGGTCGCTACCGGCCGGGCCGGATCGGCGCACCATTGGCTCCACGAACCGGGATATAGCGCGGCGCCGTGGAGTCCCGCAATTTCCAGTGCCAGCAGATTATGGCAGGCGGTGACGCCCGAGCCGCATTGCATGACGTTTTGTTGCGTTGAGCTGATGATTTGATCCCATTCGGCGCGCAAATCGGAGGCCGGTTTAAAGCGGCCGTCCGGCTGCAGATTGTCTTTGAAAAAACGATTTTTGGCGCCGGGAATATGGCCGCCGACCGGGTCCAGCGTTTCGTTTTCACCGCGAAAGCGATCCGGCGCACGGGCGTCCACGATGGCATTTTTGCGTCCGCTTGCGAGAGGATGGTTCACAATATCGAGCAGCAACGCTTGCGTATCGACTGTCGTGGTCAGCGAGGGGCGATCGGTAATATTGCCTGTTGCAGGCGATGGCCCGGTACTTTCGGTCAGTGCAAAGCCCGCTTGCTGCCAGGCCGGGACGCCGCCGTCCAGCACTGCAACCGCTGCATGTCCCACCCAACGCAACATCCACCACAGGCGCGCCGCGAACATGCCGCCATGCGCATCGTAGGCGACAACCTGGGTATCGGTATTAATCCCCCAGCCGGCTAATGTGGCTAGCCATGCGCTGCGTTGCGGCAGCGGATGGCGGCCTTTGAAGCTGCCATCAGTAGCTACTG
The DNA here is from genome assembly GCA_035568435.1 of Herbaspirillum sp. Classification (GTDB taxonomy): domain Bacteria; phylum Pseudomonadota; class Gammaproteobacteria; order Burkholderiales; family Burkholderiaceae_D; genus Herbaspirillum. The sequence goes on from DATMOE010000031.1 coordinate 1,950, forward strand.
CGTGGTCGGCCAGATCGTGATCCAGCGCCGCAAACAGCGCACCGGGCAAATGTCCAGCTTGATAGGCCAGGCGGCCGGCGTCGGCTTGCATCAGATCGTGCCGGCAATCGATAACAACTGTGCGCGCCGGCGATTGGGCCAGCAGCGCGGCTAGTTGTGGTGCGGAGATCAGTGTGGTGTACATGGTGTGGATTCCTACAATTGACGCGCCCGGTACCATTCGTGGAAGTGTTGCATGCCATCTTCCATCGGTGACTGGTACGGACCTGTTTCGTTGACGCCGCGCGCCATCAGAATACGGCGTCCGGCATCCATGCGCAGCGCGATTTCATCGTCTTCAATGCAGGTTTCCATATAGGCAGCCCGTTGCGCTTCGACGAATTCCCGTTCGAACAGCGTGATTTCTTCCGGGTAATAAAATTCCACCACATTGGTGGTTTTTTGCGGGCCGCGCGGCCACAGCGTCGAAACGATCAGGACATGGGGATACCACTCGACCATGATGTTCGGATACAGCGTTAGCCAGATTGCGCCGTAGCGCGGCGGCTCGCCGTTACGGAAATTAAGTACCTGTTCCTGCCATTTTTTATAAACCGGCGAGCCCGATTTGGCCAAACGGTTGTTCACGCCAACGGTCTGCACACTGTAATCGGCGCCGAATTCCCAAGTCAGATCGTCACAGCTAACAAAGCTGCCCAGCCCCGGATGGAACGGCTCGACGTGATAATCCTCAAGATAGACTTCGATAAAGGTTTTCCAGTTGTAGTCGCACTCGTGTATTTCTGTGTGATCGTACAGATAGCCGGAAAAATCCAGATCTTTCGCCACGCCCAACTGTTTCAGCTTTTCTGGAATATTGTTGCCGTTTTGTTCAAACAGCAGGCCGTTCCAGCTTTGCAGCGGTGTTTTGGCAAGGTTCAGGCAGGGCGTTTCGCCGAAATGCGGCGCGCCGATCAATTCGCCTTTGAGATCGTAAGTCCAGCGATGCAGCGGGCAGACAATATTGCGGGCATGGCCGTGTCCGTCCAGCATTTTGGCTTGACGATGACGGCAAACATTAGACATCAACTCGATACCGGCATCTGCATTGCGCACCAGCATCCTGCCCTCGTTTTCCGAGGCCAGAGTGGCATAGTCGCCTACATTCGGCACCATGAGTTCATGGCCGACATAACGCGGGCCATGTTGAAAAAGCTGTTGGATTTCGCGCTGCAGCAGCGCTTCGTCGAAATAGACGTTTACCGGTAGCTGCGCATTGGAACGCGCCAGCTTGGCAAAACTAGCAAGATCGGACATCCCTACCCCCCAAATTAATTTGCACCAACCTAAGAGAGAAAGAATCCGCAAAAACCTTTGTTCAAACTATTGATCTAAATAATATGAAGAGGAAATTTCGGACAGAACTAAAAATTATGCCACGGTTAATCTTACTTCGCACGATTTTTCTTGAAATAAGCGGGTTTTAAGCGGTATTGGCGGCGGTCCGAGGCAGATTGTTTTAGAATAACTGGTTATCTTTCTTAATGATGACTTTCGTTGCTCTGTGCGAAAGTTGTTCCAGAGGCCCTAGCAGGTTCAAGTCTTACCTTATCGTTTATGCCCAAAAATTCCGTGAACACCGCTCAGCCGGCATCGTTTGAACAGGCCATGCAAGAGTTGGAACAATTGGTGGCCCAAATGGAAGCCGGCGAATTGCCGCTGGAAGCCTCGGTTGCCGCTTACAAACGCGGCGCCGAACTGGTCAGATTCTGCAGCAGCCAGCTCGACAAGGTGGACCATCAAGTCAAGCTGCTGGAAGGCGATATGTTAAAACCGTTCGTCTCCGAGAGCGACCGCAGCGAGGATGCGCAATGAGCACTGCAACGCGTCTGAGCGCCGCGATGGCCGGGGCATCCGAAGCGGCAGCGCCTGCGCTGGCGTTCCCGGTATGGACGCAGCAGATTCAAGGCGATATCGAGACCGCGCTGGCAGATTTTCTGCCGCCTTCCTCGCAGCTCCCGGCGCGTCTGCACGAGGCCATGCGTTATGCGGTGCTGGGCGGCGGTAAGCGGGTGCGGCCATTATTGGTCTACGGCGCCGGCAATCTGTTCGACGCACAGCCGGCATTGCTGGCCAGAGTCGCCGCCGCGCTGGAAATGATTCACGTATATTCGCTGGTGCACGACGACATGCCCTGCATGGACGACGATGCCTTGCGCCGCGGCAAGCCGACCGTTCACGTGCAATACGATGAAGCCACGGCATTGCTGGTTGGCGATGCCTTGCAGTCGCAGGCATTTCATCTGATGTCCGAACCCAGCGATCTGATCGATCCTGCGCGTCAGATGGCCATGTTGAACATGCTGGCGCAGGCCGCCGGTTCGCTCGGCATGTGCGGCGGTCAGGCGATCGATCTGGACAGTGTCGGCCTGCAATTATCGCTGTCGCAGCTCGAACAAATGCATAGACTGAAAACCGGCGCCTTATTGCGTGCGGCGGTATTGCTGGGCGCTTCCAGCGGTCGGCAGTTGACGCCGCCGCAGTACGCCGCGCTGGAAAGCTACGCGGCGGCAATCGGCCTGGCTTTTCAAGTGGTGGACGATATACTTGATGCGACCATCGATTCGGCTACACTGGGGAAAACCGCTGGCAAAGATGCCATCGATAATAAACCGACCTATGTGTCGATTCTCGGCCTGGAGCAGTCCCGGGTGCTGGCGCGCAAATTACGCGATGACGCGCATCAGGCGTTGCAGCCCTTCGGCGACAGTGCACTGCGTTTGCGGCAACTCGCGGACCTGATCGTGCAGCGACAGGCCTGAATGCCTGAGGCGACTCGGCCCCGACACCTATTTCTTTAACGGCACAGCATGCTCAAAACTATCAATTCACCTGACGATTTACGGCAGCTCGCGCGCAAGGACTTACTTCCATTGGCCGACGAGCTGCGCAATTTCGTGCTCGAATCCGTTGCCAAGACCGGCGGTCATTTGTCGTCCAATCTGGGCACGGTCGAGCTGACCATCGCGTTGCACTACGTATTCAATACGCCGGAAGATCGTATCGTCTGGGACGTTGGTCATCAAACGTATCCGCATAAAATCCTGACCGGCCGCCGCGACCGCATGAGCACGCTGCGTCAGCAAGACGGTATTTCCGGCTTCCCGCGCCGTGCAGAAAGCCAATACGATACCTTCGGCACCGCCCATTCCTCGACATCGATTTCGGCCGCGCTCGGCATGGCGATGGCCGCCAAGCTGAAGGGCGAAGACCGGCACGCCATTGCGGTGATCGGCGACGGTTCGATGACGGCAGGCATGGCCTTCGAAGCGCTGAACAACGCCGGCGTCTACGAAGGCATTAATCTGCTGGTGATCTTGAATGACAACGACATGTCGATTTCGCCGCCGGTAGGCGCGCTTAACCGCTATCTGGCGCGGCTGATGTCGGGCCAGTTTTATGCTACGGCCAAACATGTCGGCAAATCGGTATTGCCGGCCCCGATGCGCGAACTGGCCAAGCGGCTGGAAGAACACGCCAAGGGCATGATCGTACCGGCCACCATGTTTGAAGAATTCGGTTTCAACTACATCGGACCGATCGACGGCCATGATCTCGATTCACTGATTCCGACCTTGCAGAATCTGAAACATCTGAAAGGCCCGCAATTCCTGCACGTAGTCACCAGGAAAGGCCAGGGTTACAAACTGGCTGAAGCCGACCCGGTGCTCTACCACGGCCCCGGCAAATTCGATCCGGTCGAAGGCATCAAGCCGGCCGCCGCCGTCAAAATGACCTACACGCAGGTATTCAGCGACTGGCTGTGCGATATGGCTGCGCATAACGATAAGTTGATCGGCATTACACCGGCCATGCGTGAGGGTTCCGGGCTGGTGGAGTTCGAACGGCGCTTTCCAGAGCGCTATTACGACGTCGGCATCGCCGAGCAGCACGCGGTGACCTTCGCAGCCGGCCTGGCCTGTGAGGGCATGAAGCCGGTGGTCGCGATTTATTCGACCTTCCTGCAACGCGCTTACGATCAACTGATTCACGATGTGGCGTTGCAAAACCTGGACGTTACCTTCGCGCTGGACCGGGCCGGTCTGGTCGGCGCCGATGGCGCCACCCATGCCGGCAACTATGATCTGGCCTTTTTGCGTTGCATTCCGAATATGGTGGTGATGGCGCCGTCGGATGAAAACGAGTGTCGCAGGATGCTGTCCACGGCTTTCCTTTACAATGGCCCCGCTGCGGTGCGGTATCCGCGCGGTGTCGGTATCGGCGTCAAAGTGCAGAGCGATCTGGCGCCGATTGAATTCGGCACCGGGGAAATCCGGCGCGATGGTGCGAAAGTCGCCATTCTTGCCTTCGGCAGCATGTTGGCGCCGGCGTTGGCGGCCGGCGAAAAATTGGATGCGACAGTGGCCAATATGCGCTTCGTCAAACCGCTCGATATTGCTCTTTTGAAACAACTTGCAGCACAGCACGACGCGCTGGTGACAGTGGAAGAAGGCACCGCAATGGGCGGCGCCGGTTCTGCGGTAGCCGAGGCGTTGGCCGAAGCTGGCATTGTTAAGCCGCTATTGATTTTGGGCTTGCCGGACCGATTTATCGACCATGGCGATGCGCCGACGCTGCTGGCGTCCTGCGGTCTGGATGGCGATGGTATCGCGGCCTCGATATTGCAGCGTTTCGGGGTGGAATTTCTCCAGCAGACGCCGCGTCAAGCAAAAGTCGGCTGAGTACGGCATGATGGATACCGCTTTACGGTTTAGCTTAGACTTTAACCAAATAAATACATACACATATACAAGAGGGGCCCAGCCCCTTGCCGCCAAACGGCGGCCACCTGTAAGGAATAAGCAATGAACACACGCGATATGAACCTCGTCACGATGCCTGACGTGCAAGAAACCCCCGACACCCGCCATTTGGTGATTGAGCGCGTCGGCGTCAAGGGTGTGCGCTATCCGTTGACGGTCAAAACCGGCAATGGCGTGCAATCGACTGTCGGCACCTGGAATATGTATGTGCATTTGCCTGAACACAAAAAAGGCACCCATATGTCCCGTTTCATCGCATTGCTGGAAGGCTTGGATGGGGCGTTGGATGTTGCGCGATTCGGCACATTGATGCGTGAAATGGTCACGTTGCTGGATGCAGAGGCTGGCCACATCGAAGTTAATTTCCCGTATTTCATCAATAAAACTGCGCCCGTCTCAGGCGTGCAGAGCCTGATGGACTACGAAGTCGGTTTGGTCGGTGAAATCAGGAAGGGCAAACTGGAGGTGTCGCTCAAAGTATTGGTGCCTGTCACCAGCCTGTGCCCTTGCTCAAAGAAAATTTCTGCCTATGGCGCGCACAATCAGCGCTCGCACATCACAGTGACGGCGTTGTTGCGTGAAGAGCTGGCAGTCGATGAATTGATCGCAAAAATCGAAGCGCAGGCATCGTGCGAACTATACGGCCTGCTGAAACGTCCAGATGAAAAATACGTTACGGAGCGTGCTTACGACAATCCGAAATTCGTCGAAGATCTGGTGCGCGATGTTGCGGTGATGCTCAATAACGAACCGACGATTGCCGCATTTACGCTGGAAGCGGAAAATTTTGAATCGATTCACAATCACTCGGCTTATGCGATGATTGAAGGCGATAAGCGCAAGTAAAACCAGCGCCAGTAAAAAACGACGGCAGGCCAGACAAACCGGACTCAATTCTTCATTGAGTCCGGTTTTTTATCATTTGTTGCCGGAAATATCCGCCGCTCACTCCTCACGCCGCCACAAAACATCCTCTCCGCCATCCACCCGATTGAGCACCCGCGCCAGCACAAACAGCAAATCGGACAGCCGATTCAGATATTGCCGCGGCCCCTCATTGAGCGTTTCACTGCGCCCCAGCGCGACCACACTGCGTTCGGCGCGACGGCAAACGGTGCGGCATACATGCGCCAATGCCGCGCTACGCGAACCGCCCGGCAGAATGAATTCCTTCAACGGCGGCAGGTCGGCGTTGTAATGCGCGAGCAAGGCATCGAGCGCTGCGATTTGCTGCGCCCCGACCAGCGTGTGGCCGGGAATGCATAACTCGCCGCCCAGATCGAATAACTGGTGCTGGATAGCCAGCAATTGCCGCTGCAATGCCGGCGGCAATTGTTCGCATAACAGCACGCCGAGCTGCGAATTAAGCTCATCCACATCGCCCATCGCTTGTACCCGCAGATTATCCTTGGCTACCCGGCTGCCGTCGCCCAGCCCGGTGCTGCCGTCGTCGCCGGTACGTGTCGTTATTTTGGAAAGTCGATGGCCCATATCCGTCACCTCTGTAAATTTCAGCCAGCATACGGCAAAGCGGGGGCTTGATGGCGATCAATAATCTGTATTCAATAATCTGAAATTAGCCGGCGTCCGGGGTAAAATCGCGGATCGCGGTCCGGTGGCCAGGCCCGGCGCTTCTCTTAATAGCTATTAAAATCATGGGATCAAATGGCAACACGTCTTCCCCCCGTGCATGCGTTATCCGCTTTTGAAGCGGCCGCCCGCCACAATTCATTTGCCATTGCTGCCGAAGAACTCTGTATTACGCCATCGGCCTTGTCGCACCGCATCCGCTTACTGGAAGATTTCGTCGGCGAACGCTTGTTTCATCGCGACGGCCGCTCCATCAGTCTGTCCGAGTTCGGCCGCCGCTATCTGGACGTGGTGCGCAGCGCATTGCGCACGCTGACCGATTTTCCGATGCCGAGCCGGGATGCCCTGGCGCAGCCGCGGGTCAAGGTTGTGTTGCCGCCGACCTTTGCCCGTCACATGTTCATTCCGCGCCTCAAGCAGTTCACCCAGTTACATCCCGATATCGTGGTGGAACTGTTTTTATCGGTGCCCTTATACGATTTGAGTCTGTCGGAAAGCGATATCGAAATACGCTTCGGCGTCGGCCGCTACGCCAATCTGATTACCGAGAAATTATTTGAGGAGCCGTCGTTTGCCGTTGCCAGTCCGGCTTATCTGAAAACCATCGCGCCGCTGAATGAGCCGGCCGATCTGCGCCACGCCACGTTGCTGCGCTCGGCGCTGGAGCCCTGGCAGCCGTGGTTTGAAGTAGCGGGGCTGGATTGGCCTGAACCGTCTACCGCCTTGCGGGTCGACGATTTGGGTTTGCTGCTGGAATCGATACGCTACGGCCATGGCGTGGGCCTGGCGCGCCAGCATTTTGCACAGGAGATGCTGGATAAAGGGGAACTGGTCGAGTTGTTCGATCATGTCCGTTTAAAAACGCCGCCGCATGCTTATTACATGGTCTACGAGAGCCGGGCGCGCGAACGCCGTGAGATCGATGTTTTCATCGAATGGCTGCGCGGCGCCTTTGCCAATCTGACGTGAACTGAAAACATTTCATTCAGTACGATAAATTGTTTCAATGCAGGATAGCCGCAAAATAGTGGCGGGGCGGGGCTTTGTGAGTACACTATAAAGAACGGTAAAAACGCCGGTGAAAAATAAAAATATGGGGAGACAATCGCCACCGAGGCCATGCTCCAGGAGTCCATCATGTCTGTCATCAACGAATCCGCTATTGCCGCGCAAACGCCGGCAGCGCCTTCATTTACTGCGAGCCGGCAACACGAAGTAGCAGCGGCGCTCAAGGCGGTGTTGCCGCTCCATTGTGTCTTGTTTGCCGAGGAAGACACCCGCCCCTACGAATGCGATGGCCTGACCGTTTACCGGCAACTGCCGATGGTGGTTGTATTGCCTGAAAACGAGGCGCAAGTCGTCGCGGCCATCAATGTTTGCCGTGAACTGAAGGCCTGTATCGTGCCGCGCGGCGCCGGCACCGGTTTATCGGGCGGCGCAATGCCGATTGCCGACGGCGTGGTGATATCGACCGCCAAATTAAATCGCATCATCGATATGGACCCCTATTCGCGTACCGCGGTGGTGCAGCCCGGCGTGCGTAATCTGGCCATTTCAGAGGCCGCCGCGATCCACGATTTGTTTTACGCGCCGGACCCCTCGTCCCAGATCGCTTGCAGCATCGGCGGCAATGTGGCGGAAAATTCCGGCGGTGTGCATTGCCTTAAATACGGCCTGACTGTGCACAATGTATTGCGCGTCAGGATGATTACCATCGATGGCGAAGCGGTTGAACTGGGCAGCGGCGCACTGGATGCGCCGGGGCTGGATTTGCTGGCGGTTTTCATCGGCTCCGAAGGCATGCTCGGCATTGTGACCGAAGTGACGGTGCACTTGATTCCGAAGCCGCAAACGGCGCGCGTCATCATAGCGTCGTTCGACGATGTGCTCAAAGGCGGCAACGCCGTGGCGAATGTGATCGCCGCCGGCATTATCCCGGCCGGACTGGAGATGATGGATAAAACCAGTACGCGCATGGTCGAACCCTTCGTCAAGGCCGGTTACGACATCGATGCCGCCGCCATCCTGCTGTGCGAATCGGATGGCACCGAGGAAGAAGTGGAAGAGGAAATCGGCCGCATGCGCGCAGTGCTAAACACCAGCGGCGCGAGCGCTATCGCCGTCTCGACATCAGAGGCGGAACGTCTCAAATTCTGGTCCGGCCGCAAGAATGCATTTCCGGCTGCCGGTCGTATTTCGCCCGATTATTACTGCATGGACGGCACCATTCCGCGCAAACATTTAGCTCGTGTATTGCAGGGCATCGCGGAAATGGAAATCAAATACGGCTTGCGGTGCGCCAACGTATTTCATGCCGGCGACGGCAATTTGCATCCGCTGATTTTGTTCGATGCCAACCAGCCCGGCGAATTACACAGCGCGGAAGCGTTCGGCGCTGAAATTCTGGCCTTATGCGTCGAAGTCGGCGGCACCATCACCGGCGAGCATGGCGTCGGCATCGAAAAAATCGATTCGATGTGCGTGCAATTCTCGCCGCTTGAAAGGGAAGTGTTTTTTAGCGTCAAGCGTGCCTTCGATACGGCCTTTTTGTTGAACCCGGATAAGGCGATTCCAACGCTGCATCGTTGCGCCGAATATGGCCGCATGCATGTGCAACGCGGCGCGCTGAAGTTTCCCGACCTGCCGCGGTTTTAAGGACTCTCATGGATCAGGTATTACAGGATTTCAGGCAACAGATTCTGGCCGGCCAGCCGCTGCGCATACGCGGCGGCGGCAGCAAGGATTGGTATGGGCAGACGCCGCAGGGCGCCTTGCTCGACACCCGCGCTTACACCGGCATCGTCGATTATGAACCGACCGAACTGGTCATCACTGCACGTTGCGGCACGCCGCTGGCCGAAATCGATGCCGCATTGGCGGCCAATAATCAGATGCTGGCTTTCGAGCCGCCGCATTTCGGCCCAGCGACAGTGGGCGGGATGATCGCCTGCGGTTTATCCGGCCCTGCGCGGCAGGCGGTGGGATCGGCGCGCGATTTTGTGCTGGGCGCAGTCTTGATGGATGGCGCCGGCGAGGTGCTGCATTTCGGGGGCCAGGTGATGAAGAATGTTGCCGGCTACGATGTCTCGCGTTTGTTGACCGGATCGCTGGGCTGCCTCGGCCTGATCCTTGAGGTTTCGATCAAGGTACTGCCCAAACCGTTTGCCAGCGATACGCGGTATTTTCACATGCGTCAATCCGAGGCGATTGGCCATCTGAACGAATGGGGCGGCCAGCCATTGCCCATTTCAGCCAGCGCCTGGTGCGATGATGTGCTGACGGTGCGTTTGTCGGGCGCTGCGGCTGCGGTTGATGCGGCGGCGGCAAAAATGGGTGGCGAGCGGCTTGAAGATGCCGACGCGTTCTGGCGCGATCTGCGCGAACAGCGGCACGCTTATTTCGAGCGGGAAGGGCGCCCCGCTGCACCGCTGTGGCGCTTGTCGGTGCCATCGGCGACTGCGCCGCTGGCGTTGCCGGGCGCGACGCTGATCGAATGGGGTGGCGCACAGCGCTGGTTGCGCTTGCCGGCTCAAGCCGGTTCGCAAGCTGATATACAAGCCGATGCAGCGACCATACGTGCGGCAGTAGCCGCCGTTGGCGGCCATGCCACCCTGTTTCGGGGCGGCGATAAAGACGTTGGCGTATTTCAGCCGCTCACGCCGGCAGTCGAGAAAATTCATCGCAAGTTGAAAAGCAGTTTCGATCCCCGCGGCGTTTTTAATTGCGGCCGCATGTATCCCCATTGGTAATCTGTAAGCAGAAAGTACGACCATGCAAACCAATCTTGCCGATTTCATCCGCGACACCGCCGAAGGCCAGGAAGCCGACGCCATCTTGCGCAGTTGCGTGCATTGCGGTTTTTGCACGGCGACTTGTCCCACTTATCAAATCTTGGGCGACGAGCTGGACGGGCCGCGCGGTCGCATCTATCTGATGAAACAAGTACTGGAAGGCACGCCGGCCACCGCGAAAACGCAAATGCATCTGGATCGCTGCCTGACTTGCCGCAATTGCGAAACCACCTGTCCATCCGGTGTGCAATATGGGCGTTTGCTCGATATCGGTCGCAAGATCGTTGAGGATCAGGTGCCGCGGCCGTTGGACCAGCGTATGGCGCGTACTGCCCTGAAAGCGTTGTTGCCGCGTCGATGGTTATTTACGCCGGCCATGAAAATGGGGCAGATGATGCGCCCGCTGCTGCCGCAGAAATTGAAAAACAAAGTACCGCAAGCACAAGCGCACGGCGTCTGGCCGACGCGGGCGCATGCGCGCAAGATGCTGTTGCTGGCTGGTTGCGTGCAACCGTCGATGTCGCCGAATATCAACTACGCAACCGCGCGCGTGCTCGACGCGCTTGGCGTGCAATTGCTGATTGCGCCCAAGGCCGGTTGCTGCGGGGCGATTCGTTACCATCTGAATGATCACAATGGCGGCCTGGACGATATGCGGCGCAATATCGATGCCTGGTGGCCTTATGTCGAAGAAGGGCAGATTGAAGCGATTGTGATGAATGCATCCGGCTGCGGCGTAATGGTCAAGGATTACGGCCATCTGCTGATGCACGATAAGGACTATGCGGAAAAAGCGCGGCGTATTTCGGCGTTGACGCAGGATATAAGCGAGATTCTGCCGGCCTTCGAGGCGCAACTGCAGCAAAAACTAAGCGGCAAAATCGGCCAGCGTATTGCCTACCATCCGCCTTGCACGTTGCAGCATGGGCAAGGCATCCGTGGCAAAGTCGAAGGCTTGCTGCGCAATGCCGGCGTCGACGTGCAACTGTGCGCCGACAGCCATTTATGCTGCGGATCGGCCGGGACTTATTCGGTATTGCAGCCGGCCTTGTCTTATCAACTGCGCGACAACAAACTCGCCGCTTTGCAAGCCACCGCGCCCGACGTCATCGTTTCCGGCAATATCGGCTGCTTGACGCATTTGCAATCCGGCACGGCCACGCCGGTGCTGCACTGGATTGAATTAATTGATCAAGCGTTGGGCGGCGTTTCGGCCAGTAGCGTCTGAATATCGTCACGTAATTCTTCGGGTTTGGTAGCGGACGCATAACGATTGAATACAGTGCCGTCGCGCTTTACCAGGAATTTGGTGAAATTCCATTTGATGGCCTGGGTACCGAGTATGCCGGGTGCTTTTCGCTTCAAAAAGTCAAAGAGCGGATCGGCCTTCTCGCCGTTGACGTCGATCTTCGCAAACAGCGGAAAACTGATGCCGTAATTGGTTTCACAAAACGCGCCGATCGCCGCCGCATCGCCGGGCTCCTGTCCGCCGAACTGGTTGCATGGAAACGCCAGGATTTCCAGACCTTGCTGCTCGAACTGTTGATACAGGGTTTGCAAGCCCTGATATTGCGGTGTGAAACCGCACTGACTGGCGGTATTGACGATCAGTAATACCTTGCCGCGATACCGCTCCAAGCTGGTTTGGCTGCCGTCCGGCAGTTGGACGTCGAATTCGGTGACTGAGGTCATGATTTTTCCTATTCGTTGGTTGCGTAATTGGCGCTTCGGCACCAAAGAAAATTTAAGTTTTGTGGTGATCCTTCGATACGGCCTTCGGCCTACTCAGGACGAACGGTTTTTCTTTAAATTTTCACTAAAACCCGTTCGTCCTGAGTAGGCCGAAGGCCGTATCGAAGGATCACCTTTGTCCCCAAATCTACTTAACTGAACGGCATTAGCCCGCTAGCCTCGGGTTGCCATATACGCTTTGCAAAGCGATGGTGACAAGATCGCCTCGTCTCATTTCCAGCCATCAGTATCAGCGACTGATTCAAGCCATTCAAGCGTATCGGCTTCTTGAGCATCACCCAAGAGAGACAGGGACTGACGCCGGCATTCATCGGCAAAGCCACTACGCCGTGTATCCGGCATCCAGATTTGAACTGGTCGGAGTCCGGCCGCCCGCAAGTTATCTCGATACTTTTGCACACGTTCAGAAATGTTCATTCTGTTCTTCCTTTCGCAATTGTTACATGTAACGCAAGCAATTTCATGATGGAACAGGACTAACCGGGAAAGCTCTCGGGATGGCGCGCAACCATGCGCGCCGCTTGGGGGGAAATCGTTTGCTGCCGCAACAGTTGCGCCAGACTTTGATCGAGCGTTTGCATGCTGCTATTGCCGCTGGTTTGCAGCGTTGAATACATTTGCGCCACTTTTCCCTCGCGTATCAGATTACGGATCGCCGGCGTGCCCAGCATGATTTCGTAGGCCGCTACCCGTCCAGCGCCTTCGCGGCGCGGCAGCAGGGTCTGGGAAATAACGCCCTGCAGCGATTCCGACAGCATGCTGCGCACCATATTTTTTTCATCGCCCGGAAAGGCATCGACGATGCGATCCATGGATTTTACCGCCGAACCGGTATGCAGTGTACCCAATACCAAATGCCCGGTTTCGGCCGCACTGAGGGCGATGCGGATGCTGTCCGCATCGCGTAGTTCCCCAACCATGATGACATCCGGGTCTTCGCGCAGCGCCGCACGCAGCGCAGCGGAAAACGACAGCGTGTGCCGGCCGACTTCACGCTGATTAATCAGGCTCTGCTGCGGCTGATGAACGAATTCGATCGGATCTTCGATGGTCACAATATGGGCGTTTTTGTGACGGTTGATATGATCGATCATGGCCGCTAGCGTGGTCGATTTGCCGGAGCCGGTCGGACCGGTTACCAGAACCAGCCCGGCCTGTTTCAGCGCTAGTTGGCCAAATAACGCAGGGCTTGCCAGTTGATCCAGCGTTGGCGCTGTCGCGGCGATGGTGCGAATGACCGCTGCTGCACCGCGCAATTGATGAAAGGCGTTCACGCGAAAGCGCGCTGTATCGGCGTTATCGGCGCCATCGGATGGTGCAGTAAATGAAAAATCGCATTCCAAATGGGTATCGTAATGCCGGCGCTGTGCTTCGTTCATGATGTCGTACAGCATGGCGTGTACGTCTTGATGCGTGAGCGCCGGCAGGCTGAGACGGGTGATTTCACCGTCCACGCGCAACAGTGGCGGCTGCCCGGCCGATAAATGCAGATCGGAGGCCTTATTGCCGACTGAAAAGGCGAGTAGTTCGGAGATGTTCATTTATAATCCTTGTGGCTTGTAATTGCTGATCAGCTATTACAGGTCGCGATTACTTCGAACACCTGTGCATGGCACAACATCGGTCGATTATGTCCCTCATTTCTGCCAACCTGCAAGCCGTACATCTGCAAATCGCGCATGCCGCAAGCGAGGCCGCGCGCGCGCCCGACGGCATTCGCCTGCTCGCGGTATCGAAGACTTTCGGCGCCGATGCGGTGCTCGAAGCATGGCATGCCGGCCAGACGGCGTTCGGCGAAAATTATCTGCAGGAAGCCTTGGCCAAGATCGCCGCCGTTGCCGCGCAGCCGGGCGTAACACCGGAATGGCATTTCATCGGGCCGATCCAAAGTAATAAAACACGTCCGATTGCCGAGAATTTTGCCTGGGTGCATTCGGTTGAGCGCGAAAAAATTGCACGGCGTTTGTCTGAACAACGCCCGGCGCATTTGCCGCCGCTCAATCTTTGCCTGCAAGTCAATGTCAGCGGAGAAGCCAGTAAAAGCGGTGCGGCGTTCGATGAGGCGGCCGAGATCGCGCACGCTATCGCGGCGTTGCCGCAGATTCGCTTGCGCGGCCTGATGGCGATCCCGGCGCCGTCCGACGATCCGGTGCAGCAGCGTGAGGCATACCGTCCGCTGCATGCCTTATTCGAGCGCCTGAATGCGCAAGGCATGGCGCTCGATAC
>DATMOE010000032.1:0-3754 GCA_035568435.1 Herbaspirillum sp.
TCGCCCGACCTCACGGTCGGGCGCGGATTGAAACCAGTTGGAGTTCCACGGATAGTTGTTCCAGTTGTGTATCGCCCGACCTCACGGTCGGGCACGGATTGAAACATCAATTATGTGTACCCAATAGCGCACAACATGGGTATCGCCCGACCTCACAGTCGGGCGCGGATTGAAACCGCAGCACCAAGCCTAGCCCGGACCTTTGATCTTGTATCGCCTGACCTCACGGTCGGGCGTGGATTGAAACATTGACTGGGTAAGACCCATTTTTTCGCGTTGCTCCTATGTGGCTCCTAGCCCATAGAAGCAGGTACGATGGAAGGGTAGGAAAAAATGCGTAACCCCTTGTCAGATATAGATTTTATGCACATTCTCTGTCTCGCGATAAGACTTGATAGGTGCGCTTTTTTATCGCGTTCAAGCCGCCAACTGCTCGGCGATGCGCTGCGCGATATGTGCCAGCGCCGGTTCCACCTGATCCACCAGAATCAGGCATAGATCGCCTGATTGCAGTTGCTGCAACGCGGTATCGATGGCGAGAAATTCGCCCCGGATTTCTTGCGTGCTGGTGGTCCGCCTGGCGTTTTTCAGTCCGTCCCGCAGCAGCGCAAGTACTTCACCGTCGATGCGGCCGCGTTGGCATTGGTCTTCATACAGCACCACATCGTCGAAGGCGTCGCCCAGCAGTTCGGTCTGGTGACGAATGTCGATGTCGCGCCGGTCGCCGGCGCCGCTGATGACAACCGATCGGCGTCGCGCCGGCATGGTTTCCACCGCAGCCACCAGCGCTTTGATCGCGTCGGGATTGTGGCCGTAGTCGGCGATCAGGGTGGCGCCCTTGTAATCGAATACATTAAAACGTCCCGGCGCCGTGGCGGCGTCATTGATAAAACTGACCAGACCTGCGGTAATCACCGCCCAATCTATTTCCAGCGCCCAGGCAGAACCGACCGCCGCCATCACATTTTCAATCTGAAAGCTGATGGTGCCGTTACGGGTCAGCGGAATATTGGCCAATGGCAGCCGATATTCTCCGTTGCCTTGCGCGGCGACGATGGTTTTATCATCCAGATACACCACGCGATGGCCTTGCGCGCGGTGCGTCGCCATCACCGAATGATGCCCATCGAGTGCAAAAAATGTGACCGTACCGGGGCAACTGTCGGCCATTTTAACCACCATCGGATCGGCGGCATTGAGCACGGCCACGCCATTGGGTGCGACGTTTTCGACGATGACGCGTTTGACTACCGCCAAATCTTCAACCGTGCTGATATAGCTCAGACCGAGATGGTCGCCCATGCCGATATTGGTGACAACGGCCACGTTGCAGCGATCAAAGCCGAGTCCTTCGCGCAATATGCCGCCACGCGCAGTTTCAAATACCGCGGCGTCGACATCTGGATGCATCAATACATTGCGCGCGCTGCGCGGCCCGCTGCAGTCGCCGGTATCGATGCGTTTGCCGGCGATATAAACGCCGTCGGAATTGGTCATGCCGACACGTAAATCGGTGCAACGCAATAAATGGGCGATCAGCCGCACTGTCGTGGTTTTACCATTGGTGCCGGCCACCGCCACCACCGGAATGCGGCCATCTTCGCCATCGGCAAACATGGTGTCGATAATGGCTTCGCCGACCGGGCGGCCTTTGCCGTAAGAGGGGTTCAGATGCATGCGCAGGCCCGGTGCGGCGTTGACTTCGACCACGCCGCCTTCTTGCGCTTCCAGCGGTTGATGCACGCTGTTGCAGACCAGATCGACGCCGCAGACATCGAGTCCGACCATTTGCGCCGCAGCGACCGCGCTGGCAGCCAGTTCGGGATGCACATCATCGGTCACATCGGTGGCGGTGCCGCCGGTACTGAGATTGGCGTTATTGCGCAGGATGACGCGCACGCCGTGCTGCGGAATGGATTGTGCGGTGTAGTTTTGCGTGGCCAATACCGCCAGGGCAATCGCGTCGAGCCGGATTTTGGTCAGCGAAGTCGCGTGGCCATCGCCGCGCAAGGGATCGAGGTTGACCTGATCGACCAGGGCGTTGATGGTGTGGATGCCGTCGCCGATGACTTGCGGCGGATCGCGGCGTGCCGCGGCGACCAAGTTGTTGCCGACCACCAGCAGCCGGAAGTCATGGCCCGGCAAATAACGCTCGACGATGACTTCCGAGCAAATCTGGGCGGCTGCTTCATAAGCTTCGAACACCTGTTCTTTCGAACTGATATTGACCGCGACGCCTTTGCCTTGATTACCGTCGCGCGGTTTGATCACCACCGTGCTGCCGATTTCCTGCGTCGCCTGCCAAGCGTCTTCGGCGGTTGATACCACGCGCCCATTGGGCACCGGCACGCCGGCTGCATGCAGCAGCATTTTGGTCAGTTCCTTGTCTTGCGCGATGGCTTCGGAAATGGCGCTGGTACGGCTGGTTTCGGCGGCTTGAATACGCTGTTGCCGGCTGCCCCAGCCGAATTGCACCATGCTGCCTTGGGTCAGGCGGCGATACGGAATGCCGCGCAGGATGGCGGCATCGACGATGGCGCCGGTGCTCGGCCCCAGCCGCACGTCTTCGTCAAGATTCTGCAGGCTGAGCAGGGCGGCAGCCAGATCGAATGGCGCATCGGCAGCCGCGGCCGCGCATAATTGTTGCGCATAGTCCAGCGCCAGAAGGCCGACGGCTTCTTCCGAGTAGGCGACGATCAACTGATAAATGCCTTTTTCAGTGGTCGGTACGGTACGGCTGAAAGTCACCGGGCAGCCGGCTTGCGCCTGCAGACTCAATGCGGCTATTTCCAGCGCATGCGCCATTGGAATTTTATCGTCCTGGCCGGCTGGTTGCAGATAGCCGATTTGCGGAAAACGCGCGCGCAATTTGGCTTCGAATGCAGGCGTGTCGCCGATTGCGCATTCGGCTTCGGAGCAAGAAACAATCGCTTCGATTGCCGTATGTTTGCTCCACAAATTAGGTCCGCGCAGTACGCGTATTCGTGATACGTCCATTAACTAGTTCCCCGAACTTTATAAATATAATTGTGCTGCTGAATTATTTGATGCGCATTATTTAGCCTGCTTGATCTTGAAGCGGCGATCGAACGCTTCGACGCCGACCCGGATCAATTTAAGCGGAATATCCAGCGCCCATGCAGCACCGATAGCGGCCAGCACATTGATCACATACAGCGTGGTTTTCTGGCTGCTCATCACCGGAATGGTGACGTTGCCGATCAAGACGGTTTCGCCGCCGCTGCCGGCGAGGATAATCTGGCCGTCGCGCACGAATACGGCACGACCGCCCTCGGCCAAGTGCGCGCGCAGCACGGCGTTGTCGGGATCGAGCGCAAAGAAAATCACTTCGCCATCGCAGAGCGACGCCAATTCGGCCACGCGGGCATCCTCGGCATTGAGCACCGCAGCGCCGGTCGGCAGCACCACATCGACTTGCGTGCGAGTGACCTTGGTCAACTGGTCGACGTTTTCGATGTAATGATCCGGCACGGTTTCGGCCGGATCGATATTGAGCACGATGCCGACTTGGCAGCGGTCGTAAGCCAGGCCTTCGTTCAGAATCGACGCATGGCCGTTTTCGAATACCGCCGCTTCGACTGCGCGGTTGAGCAAAATACGGTGGGCCGATTCCCAATTGGCGCAATTTTTGGTTTCTATCTGGCGCTGCGCCAGATAGAGGCCGGCGCTGCAGGCCAGACCGACATATTTGCCGTTTAATTGCAGCAATTTTGCGATCAATTGCGCAACGCTG
>DATMOE010000033.1:0-3752 GCA_035568435.1 Herbaspirillum sp.
TTTGCCGTGGTCGGCCACGCCACCGAAGAACGCCAGTTGCAGGTAATCGATCCGCTGCATGACAACAAACCGGTCGACATGCCGATGGATGTGCTATTGGGCAAACCGCCGAAAATGCACCGCGACGTGAAGCATCTGGCGCAGGATCTGCCGGCGGTCGATTTGACCGGGATGCATTTGACACAAGTCGCCGAACGCGTTTTGCGCCAGCCGACTGTGGCCAGCAAATCGTTCTTGATTACCATCGGCGATCGCAGCGTCGGCGCCACCACTGCGCGCGATCAAATGGTCGGCCCATGGCAAGTGCCTGTGGCCGATTGCGCCGTGACGACGATGAGTTTCGAGGGATATCTCGGCGAAGCGATGGCAATGGGCGAGCGCACACCGTTGGCCGTGATCGATGCCGCTGCTTCCGGCCGCATGGCCGTCGGGGAGGCGCTGACTAATATCGCGGCAGCCAGGATTGCCGATATTTCCGATATCAAACTCTCAGCCAACTGGATGGCTGCCTGCGGCCAACCCGGCCAGGACGCCGCTTTGTTCGATACGGTCCAGGCGGTCGGCATGCAATTGTGTCCGGCGCTCGGCATCAGCATTCCGGTCGGCAAGGATTCGCTGTCGATGCGCACCACCTGGAAGGACAACGATAACGGCAACGGCGAGGCTAAGGCGGTGACATCGCCGGTATCTTTGATCGTCTCGGCCTTTGCGCCGGTCAGCGATGTGCGCTCGACTTTGACGCCGCAACTGCGCACCGATGCCGGCGAGTCAGTATTGATTGCCATCGATCTGGGCCGCGGCAAAAATCGGATGGGCGCATCGATCCTCACGCAAGTCATGCAGCAGCTCGGCAACCGCACGCCTGACGTCGATAGCGCAGAGGATCTGAAAGGGTTCTTCAATGCGATCCAACGGCTCAACGCCGCCGGCCAATTGCTGGCGTATCACGATCGTTCCGACGGCGGTTTGTTCGTCACCTTATGCGAAATGGCGTTTGCCGGGCATAGCGGGATTTCGGTCAATCTGGATATCTTGACCATGGAAAGCGGCCACGGCGCCGATTGGGGCGACGCCAAAAACTGGACCGCACAAGTTTCGGAGCGCCGTAACGAAGCCACGCTGGCCGCCTTGTTCAACGAAGAGTTGGGTGCGGTGATTCAAGTGCGGGCGGCGGAAAAGTCGGATGTGATGAACGTGCTGCGCGAATACGATCTGGGCGCTTGCAGCCATATCATCGGCAAACCGAACAGCCGCGATGCGATTGAATTTGCACGCGACACCAAAACCATTTACAGCGAACCGCGTGCTGCATTGCAGCGCCTGTGGAGCGAAACCAGTTGGCGCATTGCACGCCTGCGCGATAATCCGGCCTGTGCCGATGCCGAATACGAGCGCATTCTGGATGCTGCCGATAGCGGTCTGACGCAGACTTTATCTTTCGATCCGCAGCAAGACATCGCCGCGCCCTTCATTAACAGCGGCGCGCGTCCGCGGGTTGCGATTTTGCGCGAGCAGGGCGTCAATTCGCATATTGAAACAGCGTATGCGATGCACAAGGCCGGCTTCACTGCGGTCGATGTGCACATGAGCGATCTGATTGCCGGCCGTGCGCGGCTGGACGATTTCAAAGGCATGATTGCGGTCGGCGGTTTTTCTTACGGCGATGTACTCGGCGCCGGCGAGGGATGGGCTAAAACCATCTTGTTCAACGATGCGATGCAACAGCAATTTGCCCAATTCTTCGGCCGCAGCGATACCTTCTCATTGGGTATTTGCAATGGCTGCCAGATGCTGAGTAATTTGAAATCGATTATTCCCGGCGCGCAAGCCTGGCCGAAATTCACGCGTAACAAATCGGAACAGTTCGAAGCGCGTTTTGTGATGGTTGAGGTAGCGGATTCGCCGTCGATTTTCATGCAAGGCATGGCGGGTTCGCGCGCACCGATCGTGGTGGCGCATGGCGAGGGCTATGCGAATTTTGCACAGACCGGCAATCTCGATGACGCCATCGTGGCGATGCGCTTTATCGATCATCGCGGTGCTGCTACCGAAGACTATCCCTACAATCCGAACGGTTCGCCTGCCGGGATTACCGCGGTGACGACACAGGATGGCCGCTGCACAGCGCTGATGCCGCATGGCGAGCGCGTGTTCCGCACGGTATTGCAATCGTGGTATCCGGCCGATGCCGGCGAAGATTCGCCATGGATGCGCATGTTCCGCAATGCACGCAAATGGGTGGGGTAAAAGCGGTTGGCCGTCCCGATTAGTTGAACCAGTGTCGAAGTGCCTCTTCGATCAGGCCGCCGTGCCCTTCCCCGGGGCGTAAAAGGCCCTGTCGACCTGGGGAAGGGCACGGCGGCCTGAGCGAAGAGGCAATCACCATCCTAAAAAAAACGCCTTCGATCGTAAATTGATCGAAGGCGTTTTTTTATTGCATCAATTACTGATGCAATACTTTGCGGATCGCCGCAGCCAGATCTTCGGCGAGAAACTTGGCGACATAGGCATCTGCACCGACGGTTTTGACGTGATCTTCGTTGGCCGAACCGGATAGCGATGAATGGATGATGACCGGAATCGATTCGAAGCGCGGGTCTTGTTTGATTTTTCGCGTCAACGTAAATCCATCCATTTCGGGCATTTCAAGATCGGTCAGCACCAACGCGATTTTATCTTTTACTTTTTTGCCTTCGGCAGCGGCAGCCGTGGCGATGCTTTCCAGCTTGTCCCATGCTTCCTTGCCGGTCTTGGTCATGATGAATGGTATCGCCATCGCTTCCAGCCCCTTGGTGATGAGCATGCGCGCCAATGGTGAATCGTCCGCTGCCAGAAGTTGCGTGCCGGGCGGCAATGTAAAGCTGGGACCGAGCGTCTCGGGTGTGAGAGTAGCCTCTTCGATCGGCAGTACATCGCGCAGAATTTTTTCAACATCCAATACTTGCGCCAGGCGCGTATTGTCCACATCGCCGTCCAATCGCGCGATGCTGGTCACCATGCCGCCGGCATTGCTGGCTTCGGCCGATAGCACCTGGCTCCAGTCCAGACGCACGATCTCATCGACCTCTTCGACCGCAAAGCCCTGCGTGGAGCGCGCGTATTCGGTCACCATCAGAATGTTCAATCCGTTTTTTGGCGTGCAGCCGACCGCGCTGGCCAGATCGATGACAGGAATAATCTGACCGCGGATATTGGTGACGCCCATCATGAACGGCGGGGAACCGGCGACCGCAGTGACCGTCGGCATGACCATGATTTCACGGACCTTGAAAACATTGATGCCGAACAACTCGCGATGATTGGCGTTGCGATCTTCGCCCAGGCGAAACAGTAGTAATTCGAATTTATTATTGGCGGTAAGGTTGGTGCGCTCGTCGACTTCCTGCATCACGGTACTCATGATTTTTCCCCTTTATATTTATATGACAATGCGAACAGATGCATCGAGCCATCCGGCGCCGGCGATCGTTATGTTGCAAGGTGGGAACAGATTGGATTTCGCGTCAATAGTGCGCTGGGAAAGATTAGCACCGACCGAAGGATCTAAAATTTTTTATTTGATAAAAAAAATTTTCGGGGAGGATTTTGTCGTTATATTGAGCGGAGCTAAAAGAAAAAATCGGACAACCATCAACTGGTTGTTTATCGGATCTGAGTTGCTCTAGGGGAAATCTGATGTTTTCATCTATCCGTACTCGGCTTATTACCATTTGCGTTGCCATCGTAACGCTTTCCATGCTGGTGCTGACCAG
>DATMOE010000034.1:0-4770 GCA_035568435.1 Herbaspirillum sp.
TTGTATTGGCACAGTTGGGATGTGCAGTCGCCGCGCATGGCCAGTTTGTGCAAACGCATCGTTGAAACCGGCCGGAAGTCATTGCGGGCACTTTGATCATGAACTTCAATTTTCGCCTGGGATTTCATTGTCAATTTCGCAAGACAAATGCCGTTGTCCGCCGTAAGGCTGCAATTAAATGCATGATGACTATTTAGAGATTGCGATTTTTCCTATGAGTAATAAAAATTTGTGCCAAAATGCGCGATCAAAAATTATACCTATAAGGATTTAATTGTGACTACCGTAACCCAAGCTTTAGTCTTTGTTCTTGATGAAAGTACCGGCGCATTACAAGTCACATTTACGCCAATCCCTCAGCCCGAAATTTCTGCGCCCCCCGCAATGGGTGACGCGGGTGACGCCATCGTCATGGACAACGAAGTGCCAACGCAAGAAGGTGGCCGCGCCACGCCGCCAAGCATGCTTTCATGTAAAGAAGCGATGGCCGAACAGGGTTACGGCGCATTCTGGATCGATGAAGAAGCGCTATCCGGCTTTGTTCGCGCGACACAACAAGCCAAAGAGCCCACGACAATGACCGTAGCGCATCGGCGCGACGGCGAGTACTCGCTGATCGTTGCCGATGATTTGATGAGCGCCACACTGACCTTGATACCGCCCCAAGGCGGCGTCGCACAAGGGCCGGCCGTCATCGATGCCATGCGCGAACAAGGAATTGTGCATGGCATTTTGCAGTCCGTGCTGGACGCTGCGCTGGCCGCCGGCGTGTGCGAAAAGCTGGTGATTGCACGGGGTGAATGGCCGGTAGAGGGGAGCGCCTGTTATTTTACGAGTCTGCTGAAAAGCGAAGACGGCGAGGAGGACGAAGCGCAAGAAGCCGACGAGGATGAAGGTGATAGTGAAGAAGAAGAGGAAGACGATCGTTTCAAGATTATCAAATATCGCGACCTCGGATTTTTACTGCTGGTCAATCCGGGCGATCATTTGATGCGCCGCACCCCGCCGGTTCCCGGCACCAGCGGCATCGACATTAAGGGCAATCCAGTGCCGGCGATGCCGATGCACGAACTGCAATTCAATGAAAAAATATTGGGCGCGGAACCGGATCCAGAAGACCCGAATCTGTTGATCGCGACAATTAGCGGCCAGCCGGTCGTCATCCCCAACGGTGTCACGATCAATCCGGTAGTGGAAGTTGAGAACGTCGATTTGACCACCGGTAATATCAATTTCGACGGCACCATCACCATTAAGGGCGATATCAAGGCCGGCATGATTCTGAAAGTGACCGGCGACGTGATCGTCAAAGGCCTGGTCGAGGCGGCTGAAATCCATGCCGGCGGGAATATTTCCGTGACCGGCGGCATCATCGGCCATGCCCCCACCCAAGCCAGTACGCTGAGTACGGCTGCAGCGGCGCCGTTTGCCAACGCCAGAGTGATATGCGAAGGGTCTTTGCAAGCGTTGTTTGTGGAATCGGCTTACGTGCAGGCCGGCGAATCGATTTTGATCAAAGGCAATGCGCGTCAAAGCGAAATGATCGCCGGCCAACAAATCGCGGTGGGTAAAGGCAGCGGCAACAAAATCGGTCAAATTGTTGGCGGACGCACGCATGCGACCAATTTGATTCACGCCGCCTGGGCCGGCACTTCCAACGGCGCCAAAACAGAATTGCAGGTCGGTTCCGATCCATTTCTGTCCACACAACTCGCCATCTCCGAAGCCGCGTACAAACGCAAACTGGAAGAAATCGATCAAGTCATCAAACTACTGGCGTTTTTAAAACAAAATCCACAAAAAGCGGCCATTAACGGCATGGGCGAAAAAGCAGAAGCCACAAGGCGCCGCTTATTGAGCGAAAGTAAGGCGCTGTTTGAAGAGCAAGTAGAGATGAAAGAAAAACTGACAGCGGTCGATAAGGCCCGTATCAAGTGCACCAAAGGCATGTACGAAGGCGTGGAAGTGCGGATCGGCAAGCTGTTGTGGCCCGTCACCAACGATCTCGGCCCCGGTACGGTGCAACTGAAAAACGGCATCATTTCGCTGGGATAATCGCTGTATCACTCCCGGGCTGGCGCTGCAGGACACCCGCGCCAGCTAGAGGCCGCCGGGATATGTTCGCCCTTCATGACCAGCGTCAGCGATCCCAGTTTGGCATCGTCGCCGACTTTCGCGCCGTACAAGACCGCGCTGCGCGGCCCCATGTACACTCGTTTGCCGATATCGACATGATCGATCTTCATCACCCGATCTTCAAACAAATGCGTCTGCGGGCAGGCCAATGCATTGAGCTCGCTGTATTCACCGATGCGTACGCAATCGAATTCCGTTATATCGGTGGTATTCATATAAACCCCGCGCCCGATCGCAGCTCCCAGCAAATTGAACGCCAACGGCAGCCACGGGGTACCGCGCAGATAATTCATGAAATTCGGTACGGCGATCCCTTCATACAAATTCGTCACGCCTTCCGTCAGCCAGACGAATGGCGTCCACATCGGTACGCTGCAACTACGGTAACGTCGCAACAGCAACCACTTCAAGGCGGCGACGAAAACAAAACTGCCGACGCCATACAATAAGCCCGCCAGCGTGAGCCAGCCGAGCACTTGCAGCCAGTGTTCAGCGTCGGCTTGCGGCATTAAATTGAGCACCACGGTATAGCCGACGGCAATGACTAAAGCATGCGGCGTAATGATGCGCAATGCCTCTACCAGACTGCGCCCAAGACGCCGCCGCCGCGAAGGCCGGAATGTCAATTCCTCAGGAAACCCACTGGTTGTTTCGCGCGCCGGTAAATTGATCGGCGGCGACCCCAGCCAGGTGTCGCCGCTCTTCATTTGCCGATTATCCGGCGCCCGCGAATGCACGCCGATCAGCACGTTCTCAGGCAAGATGCTGCCATCTGGAATATAGGCGCCATTGCCGACAAAGCTGCGGCGTGAAATAACCGTTGCCTTCATGCTCATCCATCCGCCATCGATCTGTTCGTCACCGAGCAGCACTGCGTCGGCGATGAATGTTTCGTCGCCTAGCGTGAGCATATCGGGCACCACGCCCAGCGCAGTCGAAATTTCGGCATCGCGGCCAACCTTGGCGCCCAACAGCCGATACCAGAGCGGTGCATAGACCGTCGCGTAGACGCCATGCAAGATACTCAAGCTCGATTCCTGGATTTGATTCACCAGCCACTTGGCGCAGTAGATATTGCTATGCACCGGCCAACTGCCGGGCTTCATGCGCGGCAACATGCTCCAGCGGATAAACGCAGACAGCAACGCGGTACAGACGATCAAAACGGCGGTCGCAGGAAATGCCAATACAAAATATTTAATCAACTGGAACGAAACGCGATTGCTTTGCAGGAAAGGGAAGCGGTCGACATTATCAATCCAATCGATCAGGACAAAACTGGGGAAGACCGGTATAAAAAACAGCGTCGTGATCAACACCGCGCCACAGACGAAAAACAGCAATTCTCCGTACCCGCGCCGCCGGCTGATCGGTGGCCGGCCGGGCTGGCTGCTGCGGTCGAAAGCGCCGACGTCGCGTGCCGGCGAGCCGCTCCAGACGCGGCCGGCCGGCACCGCTTGGCCGCTGCTCAACGCGGATTGCCCCTCCAGATGCCCGAATGCGCCTACCTCGGTATCGCCTTCAAGCACAGCATAAGAACCGATGCAGCTTTCTTCCCCCAGGCTGATAGGGCCGAGCCAGAGCTGACCGTGCTCGACGCGTGCGTTTTCAAAATTAACCGCATTACCGATGCTCACGCCGGCACGCGCCTCGAACAGATCGTGCGCCCGTAAAGTGATCGAACCGATCACCACTTCCGGCCCGATGCGCGCGCCCAATGCGCGCAACCACCATGTATATAAAGACGAACCGCTCAACAGATAGACAGGAGCAGATTCAATCAGACGATCGACCAGCCACCAACGATAATAAGTCAGCCCCCACAGCGGATAGCGGCCCGGCTTCAGACGGCCGGCAATGAGCCACTTGGCTGAAATCGCAAGGGCAAATTCAAACGCCGTAGCAACCAGAAACACAGCGATCGAGATCCCGATCGCACGCGGGATCGAATCGCCCGGATCGCCGGTAAAAAAATGATAGGCGAAGAAAGGCGCCAGCCATTGCATCATGCGCATCGCGACCAGCCATGGCACCGCTGCGGCCTGGGCTGCGCCACAGGTCCAGCGTTTCCATGCCGACGGCGCTTGCCAGCCGGTATCGACTGCGTTGCTGGCAGCGGGCGGCTCCGATAGTAGTGCGGCAATGCGGCCGACTTGCCGATGCATATAGATATCGCGCACCGTCACATGGGCATAGCGCGGATCGGCGCGCAGGGCTGACGCCAGACGCGCCGCCAATAAGGAATGACCGCCCAAATCGCTGAAGAAATCGGCATCGCGCAGAATCGGCTGACCGGGAAACAGCTTGCATAGCGCAGCAAACAGCGCTGCTTCGGCTGGATTTTGCGGTAGATCCGAATCCGGCCCATTGGCTGCGCCCAATGCCGCTGACAAGGCGCGCCTCTTCAGCGCATTGCGATCGATTTTGCCCGACGTCAGCCGCGGCATTTCCGTCAGCGATTCATAAAAACCGGGCAGCATATAAGCAGGCAAACGTTGTGTCAGCGCGGCGCGCAAAGATGCGCTGGAAAGTGCGGCCCCGGTTTCCGGGACGATGAAGGCGATCAATTGATCGATATCTTCATCCTTACGCAAAATCACCGCGACGGTACCGACCCCCGCTTGCTCCGCCAGC
>DATMOE010000035.1:0-10154 GCA_035568435.1 Herbaspirillum sp.
TCGATGCCGAATTTTGTAAGTCCGGTTGCGCACAAATAATGCTCAAGACTGGTATATTGCAAACGCTCTTTCCTGGCATAGCCCGCTACGCCCCCTTGCGCTTTTCTTTCTGCCGCACTCATCTTCGCCCATCTCTCCAAATGCTCCACAGTCATACGGACTTTTTTACTATGTTTGTCTATAAATTTCTTGCCGTCTGTCGTTAGTCCAGATTCATTCGCATAAAACTCAAAATTATTGAGGTTCAAATCATGTTGCTTGGCGTAACCCTCTGTGCCGCCTTGTTCTTCTCTTTGCTCCTTGGGCATATCGCGCCATATCTCCAAGAGTTCCGCCAACCCCGCCATCAAGACTTTCGTCTTATATTTTTCTAAAAACATCTTACCGTCTTCCGATAGTCCCTCTCTATTCACATAATTCCTAAAACTGTCGAGGTTCAAACCTTGTTCGATCGCATAGTCACGAACGACCTTCGATTTTTCTTGGGCGGCCTCAAGCAGATTCACGCATTCCAGCAAATGTTCCCCCGTCATAAACGTATAGACGCGCTTATCTGGATTTTCGCCTAGAAAACCAACACCGCGCTTTGTTAGTCCGGTTTTACTCGCACAATTTATAAAGGTGCAGTTCAAACCATTGTGAGCTGCATATCCCGTAATGCTCCATTCGTTCCTTTCTTCCTGAGTCTTACGCCTCCATATCTGCAGATGCATCTTCATTTCCAATTTCATCTGAGCGGCGCTCTTTGCTTGATTCAGTCTGGCTACCTTAGGCGCGGATACGGCGGTTGATGATTTATTCCCTTTCCGTTTAACGGCCGCCCGGCGCTCTAGCAGAGGGAGGGGCTGCGATCTTCGCGAGAAGACGTTGACAATCTCACTAGCCGATTGACGTCCCGATGTCGATGAACCAGGCTGCGCAAGGTCTATCGTCGGTGCCGCGTTGCGTGTGGGCACACCCATCTCGAACAAAATAGCAGCGGCTACGCCGTGACTATTATCTGAGCCAGCCATCGCCAACACGAATTGATGCATCATCTCGTGTTCCGCTGTATATTCGCCAAGCTCTTTCGTCTTGCCGCAGCTATTAATGGGAAACGTTATTTCGCTTTCTTTTCCCTCTGGATGGTATAGGGTCGTCGTGCTATAGCTGCTATGCACGCTGGAGGCGCGCAGTCGTATCGTGGCGGACGATTGAAAAAAATCTTTGCACATCGCATTACATGCTGTGCTTTTCACCCAGGCCCTCTGGAGCAGTCCCGTAGCCGCTTGCACGCATCTCTTATCGCTATCCTCTGTAAATATGCTGCTACGCGGTTGAACGCGTACCGGCGGCTTGTCATTAGGTATGGGAGGCTTGCTCTGGATGCTCCGAGATATTGCTAGCATAAATCAACTCCTAAGCTAAAAAATAAGATAATTTTTCATCATCCAATTTGGCCGGGTCTGCAGTAAAACCGCGAGTCAGATAGGTAGATATCAAGATGCGCATCGCAGTACGCAATGGCGTTATATTCGTGCGACGTTTTCTTGCACGCCCGGCTTACGCGGGCCTTCGAATGCTACCGATGTGCAGGGGGATTTTCTGGCTGGGGATTACACCGCTGGCGATTCTCCAGCGACGCTGGAAACGGCGGTGCGTAGCGGGATTGCTGCGGCCCTATTAATTTATTGAGTCGTGAAGTGCGCTGGAGTCTGCTTCTCTGAGTTGACGTTAGATACTTTTCGGGGTTTGCCTTAACTTTAATACCTAGCTCGGATACGCTATAAATATATTTCTGCAACTTGACTACATTTACCTTCCCTTCTGGAGTCATAAATTCAGCTTTGTTAGCATTTGAAACGATCCCTTTGAGGCGCTCATAATTATCTTCGTACATCGTAGAGATGCTATTCCGCATCCGCTGCGTCGGGCGAAAAGTATCATTCATTTCGAAACGTCTGCAGAAGGAGCCGGGGTCCAAATTATTTATCTTGCAGAAAGCCTTTAGTTTTATCTTTTTATATATCCAAATATCGTATGCAATTGCGCAAACTGTAATACGTATTTCCACTTTGCGAGGAAATACCTTACAACCGGGAGCCAACGGTTGCTCAAGAACATACGAATAAGTGGGCTTTCCATTAGCGCTGCTCGACGATGAAGACTGATGCGGCTGGGCCGAAGGAAGTGTGAATGTGCTTTGCTGAATTGGGGCACTGCATAATTCTTCTGGAAAGCTATTCATAAGATCCAAAAGATATGCATTTTGCTGCTCTCGCTCTAGATCCTCAGATCCGGTTTGAGTAAAAGAACTACTACCTGGATTGCCACTAGCGCAATCTGTAACCAGCGTTAGCGTATGTTCAGGATGATCACTGCTCGACGATGAAGTCTGATGCGGCTGAGCTGAAGGAAGTGTGGATGTGCTTTGCTGAATTGAGGGGCATAATTCATCTGGCAAGCCACTCATAAGATTCCAAAGATATGCATCTTCCAGTTGCTCTCGTTCTAGAGACTCAGCGCCGATTTGAGTAGAAGAACTACTCCCTTGATTGCCACTAGCGCAATCTTGTATCGGCAAATCATTGGCTTCTTTCTCAATATTTAGCCGTTTGAGAAGTTCTTCGCCTTCCTCTGATAACCCATACTCTGAAAAATAAATCTCCGCCTTAGGATCCAAATTTTTCAATTGCATAAAGTTAGCGCAAGCACTATCAGCATCATCATGTGGTTTAAGTCTACCCATCATGTCCAGAAACTCAATTAGGATATCTAGCGTGACACGTTGGGTAGCAGATGCCGGAACTGGCTGTTGTATCGGTTGGAATTGCGAGGCGCTGTTCCGTATGAACGTCTGCGATTGCATCCAATTAGGGCACCGCACAAGATTGTTTTTGGGGAGTGAAGTAACAGCGACGTTACTGGTACTTTGAGTAAAACAATTATTCTCCAGTTCGCCGGGCGCTAATCTATATCCACGATAAACGCTGTTGCCCGACGGTCCACGATGAAACAGATACGGATGGACTAAAGGAGGTGGGGGACTCTGAGGCGTTACCTTTGGCATAAACTAAACTCCTAAATTAGAAATAAGATGCGTCCTATTCTAAGAATTCTTAGGTGTTAATTTATTCCGATCCAGTGAACAATGTTGCGATTCAGCAGAAATTCGCACATCACGCAGCGATCCCTACAGAGCGAGAATCAGAAGATGCGCATTGTTCCGCGAATTGTTTTATTTGAATATTTGAACAATGCCGCGAACGCGGCATTGTGGAGGCGTGTCTAGCCGGCTTGCCATTCGCCGCGAGAAATCTTCTCCAGCCAGAACGCGCCAATGATGGTTTTGACATCGGTGACAGCGCCGTTGCGCACGCCGTCCAGCAATTCGCTCAGCGGCGCTTTGTAGACTTCCAGGAATTCTTCGTCGTCCAATTTGGCGGGCCCCGCCGTCAAACCGCGCGCCAGATAGATATCGAGATGCTCATCGCAGTATCCAATGGCGTTATGAATGGTGCAGACGAACTGCCAATCACGGGCGGTATAGCCGGTTTCTTCTTTTAATTCGCGCTGCGCACAAAGCAGCGGGTCTTCACCCGCATCGATTTTACCCGCCGGAAATTCAATAAAAACACGATCCAGCGGATAACGGAATTGACGCTCCAGCAGCACGCTGCCGTCGTCGAACAGCGGCAGAATGACCACGGCGCCGGGATGATTAAAATATTCGCGCACGGCAGACGCGCCGTTGGGCAAGCGCACCGTATCGTTACGGACTTGCAGGAACACGCCGTCATAGACGACTTTGCTATCGATTTTAACTTCGGTCAGATGATCATCCATGCTGTTCTCAGACGTTCAGTGATGCTTGTATAAATAACGAAAAACATAACCCGGAAAAGCAAACACCAGAAACAGACAGCCGGTGATCGCATAAAATTCCCAACCGTGTGCAAAGACATTGCCCATGGTCGATTCCATCAAGTAGGCCACGCCGCCGACCAGAAAATACAAAATCAGCAATTCAATCAGCCGCCACCAGATCGGTTTGACAAACGCTGCGCCGCGTCCGAGCGGAATGACAGCGAATAGCCGCTGATTGAAGAAAGGCACGTTGGCGGCAAATACCGCCAACAGGATTACAAGCCAGCTATAGAGAGAAACGTTCAATGAATCACATTGCTCAGGAAGGAGGACATGGTGGTCACCATGGTTTTTGCGGACAGGTCCATCAACAGGCCGGGCCACAAACCGAGTACCAGCGCTGCCGCACCGTTGATACTGAGCACGATGCGCACATCGATGCTCGAGACCAGTTTGGTGGTATCGATCGCGTCGTCGAAATACATCAGCTTGATGACGCGCAGATAATAGAATGCGCCGACTAGCGAAAACACTACGGCCAATATCGGCAACCAGATCTGGCCGGTCGCCAATGCCGCCTGCAGCACGGACAGCTTGGCGTAGAAACCGACGGTCGGCGGCAAGCCTGCCAGCGACAGCATCAAGATCATCATGACGCCGGCAAACCATGGGCTGCGTTGATTCAAGCCCTTCAGGTCTTCCAGCTTATCGCCCTCGTAACCGGCACGCGACAGCAGCAGGATCACGCCGAAAGTGCCCAGCGTCGTCAGCACATACGTAATCGCATAAAACAATGCCGAACTATAGGCATTCGGGGCCGCATACAGATTGTTGCCGACCACGCCGGACAGCAGGCCCAGCAGCATGAAGCCCATGTGCGAAATGGTCGAATAAGCCAGCATCCGTTTCAGATCGGTTTGCGCAATCGCGGTAATGTTGCCGATTGCCAGCGATAACACGGCCAGCACCAGCAACATTTGCTGCCAGTCGATCGCCAGCGGCAACAGGCCTTCGACCAGCAAGCGGTAGGTGATGACGAAGGCAGCCAGTTTCGGCGCGCCGCCCAATACCAGCGTGACCGCGGTGGGCGCGCCCTGATAAACGTCCGGCACCCACATGTGAAACGGCACCACGCCCAGCTTGAACGCCAGACCCGCGACCACAAATACTAGGCCGAATACCAGAATCGTGTGATCGACTTGGCCCGATGCAATCGCCTGGAATACCTGCGGCAAATCCAATGCGCCGGTAGCGCCGTAGATCATCGAAATCCCGTACAGCATGAAGCCGGAAGCCAGTGCGCCCAATACAAAATATTTCATCGCCGCTTCGGTCGAGACGGCGTGATCGCGACGCAGGGCAATCAGCGCATACAGCGACAGCGACATCAGTTCCAGGCCCAGATAGATGCTCAACAGGTTGTTGCCGGAGATCATCACCATCTGGCCCAGCAAGGCAAATAAAGTCAGCGCATAAAACTCGCCGCCCAGTTGGGTGCCCACGATGCCGCGTTCGGTGACATAGACGCGCGAATAAATCAACGTCATCGCTACCGCGAGATACGATGCCAGTTTCATCACCGAAGACAAGGGATCGGAAACGAACATGTTATTGAACGTGTAGGTGGTCGGATCATTGAAACCCTTCAGCGTCAACGCTGCACAGCCAACCAGCGTCAGCAACGACAGCCAGTAGGTGATGATGCGTTTTGCGTCCGACAGGAACATATCGATCAGCAGGATTGCAGAGCTTGCAATCAGCAGAAATATTTCCGGATAGACGGGGATCAGATTCGGAGGGATCAGATTCAAATTATTCATTTATTTACCGCTTCTATTCGCTGGTCGCAGATCAGTTGATTTTCGAGATGGCAACATGCTTGAGTAGATCGCCGACCGATACTTGCATTGCATTGGTGATCGGCGTCGGATACAGACCGACGGCGATGACGGCGATGCCCAGCAGTCCGAGAATCAGGAATTCACGTTTGTTGATATCGATCAGTTCGGCCACGTGATGATTGGCGATCGCGCCGAATATCACGCGTTTGGCCAGCCACAGAGAATACGCCGCACCCAGGATCAAGGCGGTCGCAGCCAGCAGGCCGATCCAGAAATTAAACTTGACCGCACCCAGAATCACCATGAATTCGCCGACGAAACCGGAGGTGCCCGGCAGACCGCAATTGGCCAGCGAGAACAAAATAAAGAAGGTCGCAAAGCGCGGCATGGTGTGCACGACACCGCCGAAATCGGCAATCTGGCGGCTATGCATGCGGTCGTACAGCACGCCGATACACATAAACATTGCGCCGGATACAAAGCCGTGTGAAATCATTTGCGCAATCGCGCCCTGCACGCCCATGTCGTTAAACATGAAGAAGCCGAGTGTGACAAAGCCCATGTGGGCGATCGATGAATAAGCCACCAGCTTTTTCATGTCGGTTTGCACCAGCGCCACCAGACCGATATAAATCACGGCAATCAGCGACAGCGCAATCATGAAGCCCGACAGGTAATGGCTGGCATCCGGTGTGATCGGCAGCGACAAACGCAGGAAACCGTAAGCGCCGAGTTTGAGCATGATGGCCGCCAGTACGATGGAGCCGCCGGTAGGTGCTTCGACGTGGGCGTCGGGCAGCCATGTGTGCACCGGCCACATCGGCACTTTGACCGCGAAGGCCAGCAGGAAGGCAATGAAAATCAGCACTTGCTCGGTCATCGTCAAGGGCAACTGATGCCAGGTCAGGAGATCGAAGGAGCCGCCGGCAACGAAATAGAGATAGATCACCGCGATGAGCATCAGCAGCGAGCCCATCAAGGTGTACAGGAAGAATTTGATCGCCGCGTAGACGCGATTGGCGCCGCCCCAGACGCCGACGATGATGAACATCGGGATCAGCGTGGCTTCGAAAAACACGTAGAACAGCATGCCGTCGAGCGCGCAGAACACGCCGATCATCAAGCCGGACAGGATCAGGAAAGCGCTCATGTACTGTCCGACTTTTTTCTGGATCACTTGCCAGCCGGCCAGCACCACCAGGACGGTAATGAAGGCGGTCAGCGGCAGAAACCACAGCGAGAGGCCATCGATACCGAGCGAATAGCGAATGTTGAAGCGATTGATCCAGGGTGTGTTTTCGATGAACTGCATGCCGTGAAACGCATTGTCGAAATGCATGACGACAGGCAGCGTCACCGCAAAACTGACGAGTGCGCCGATCAGCGCCAGAACGCGCGCCGGGTTGGGATTGTTATCGCGGCCAATTGCCAGGACGAGTAGACCGAAGGCGACCGGAGTCCAGATCGCAAGACTGAGGAGTGGGAAAGTTGACTGCATCATAGTTATTATTTATTTACTCCGCCAACTTATTTGGCAAACGGAAACGGCATGAACCAAACCAGGAAACCCAGCAAACCGATGATCATCACAAATGCATAGTGATAGATGTAACCGGATTGCCAGAGACGGGTGATTTTGGAGAACCAGCCGACAGCTTTGGCGCTGCCGTTGACGATCAGGCCGTCGATCAGGCCGCGGTCGCCGACATGCCACAAGCCGCCGCCCAACAGACGCGCGCCGCCGGCGAATACGATGTCGTTCAATTTGTCGAGATAGTATTTGTTGTCCAGCAGCGCGTAGAGCGGATAGAAATTACGCTTGATCGCCGCAGGAATGCTCGGTTTGACCATGTAGAAATAATAGGACGAGACCACACCGGCGATCGCCAGCCACAGCGTCGGGCTGCTTATCGAAGCGATAGCCATGTTGAACGGGCCGTGAAATTCGCGGCGCAGTTCTTCCATTGCATGGTGCGTTTCGCCGACGAAAATAACGTTCTTGAAGAATTCGCCGTACAGCATCGGTTCGACCGCAAAGAAACCGATCAGCAGCGATGGGATGGCCAGCATGATCAATGGGATGGTCACGACCAGCGGCGATTCGTGCGGTTTTTGTCCCGGCGCCAGACCGTGATCGGCATGATCGTCGTGTGCGTCGTGGGCGCCATGTGCATCGTGTGCATCGTGTGCATCGTGTGCATCATGATGTGCAGCATGTTCAGCTTCTTCGCCATGCACTTCATGCGGTTTAGCGAATCGTTCTTCGCCGTGAAATACCAGGAAGTACATGCGGAACGAGTAAAACGCTGTCACGAACACACCGGCCAATACCGAAAAATAGGCGAAACCGGCGCCCGGCAGCGTACTCGCATGCACCGCATCGATGATGCTGTCTTTCGAATAAAAACCGGAGAAAAACGGCGTGCCGATCAGGGCCAGCGAACCGATCAGCGATGTGATCCAGGTAATCGGCATGTACTTGCGCAGGCCGCCCATGTTGCGGATGTCTTGATCGTGATGCATGCCGATGATGACCGAGCCGGCAGCCAGGAACAGCAAGGCCTTGAAGAATGCGTGCGTCATCAGGTGGAATACGGCGACCGAATAAGCCGAAGCACCCAGCGCGACCGTCATGTAGCCCAATTGCGACAGCGTTGAATACGCCACTACCCGTTTGATGTCGTTCTGGATAATGCCCAGGAAGCCCATGAACAGCGCAGTGATCGCGCCGATGACCATTACCACCGATAAGGCGGTATCCGACAATTCGAACAGCGGCGACATGCGCGCCACCATGAAAATACCGGCCGTCACCATCGTGGCCGCATGAATCAGCGCGGAAATCGGCGTGGGACCTTCCATTGAATCAGGCAGCCATACGTGCAGCGGGAACTGCGCCGATTTACCCATCGCGCCGATAAACAGGCAGATACAGGCCACCGTGATCAACATCCAGTCGGTGCCGGGTAAAGTCAGGCGCGCCAAGTCGGCGCTTTGCGCAAATACTTCGCTGTAATTCATGCTGCCGGCGTAAGCCAGCAACAGGCCGATACCCAGGATAAAACCGAAGTCGCCGACACGGTTGACCAGGAAGGCTTTCATGTTGGCCTTGATCGCCGTCGGCCGCTCGTACCAGAAACCGATCAGCAGATACGACACCAGACCCACCGCTTCCCAGCCGAAGAACAATTGCAGGAAGTTGTTGCTCATGACCAGCATCAACATCGAGAACGTGAACAGCGAGATATAGGCAAAGAAGCGGTTATAACCGTCGTCGTCTTTCATGTAACCGATGGTGTAAATATGCACCATCAGCGAGACGAAGGTCACGACGCACATCATCATTGCCGTCAAGCTGTCGATCAGGAATCCGACCTCCAGCTTCAGCCCGGCGACCGTCATCCAGGTGTAAATGGTGCCGTTGTAACTGCTGCCACCGATGACCGCCAGCAAGGTCTGCGCCGAAATGATGAACGCAATCAGCACGCCCAGAATCGTCACCGTATGCGACACCTTGCGGCCGATCAGGTTACCGAAAAATTTTGTGCCGAACAGGCCCGCAATTGCAGACCCGATCAACGGAGCCATCGGTACGGCTAAAAGAAGATTTGGGTTGAGTTGGCCAGCCATGATGAACCCTATCGTTATTGTTAGTTAACCTTTGAGACTGTCGAGGTCTTCGACGTTGATGGTGTCCAGATTACGGAACAACACCACCAGAATGGCGAGACCTATCGCGGATTCCGCGGCAGCCACAGTGAGGATGAAAAACACAAACACCATACCCGCGGCATCGCCCAGATAATGCGAAAAGGCGATGAAATTCATGTTGACGGCCAACAGCATCAATTCGATTGCCATCAGTAAAACGATAATATTCTTGCGGTTGAGGAAGATGCCGACGATGGAGATCGCAAATAGAATGGCGCCCAGAACCAGGAAATGCGCAAGCGAGAGAGTCATGATGGTTGCGCCCTTATGCTTGTTTATCAGCCGCTGCCGCCGATGCCGATACAGCAAGCGCGGCAGGCGGATCGTTGCGGGTCGATTCGGATTTCATCTGCACCAGACGCACACGGTCGTTGCGCTTGACCTTGACGGCATCCGACGGCGCGAAATGCTTGCTGTCTTTGCGACGGCGCAGCGTCAGCGCAGTAGCAGCAATGATTGCGACCAGCAGAATAACGGCCGCAATTTCAAAGCCATACATGTATTTGGTGAAAATTTGCAGACCCAATGCTTTGGTGGTGCCGATCTCACCGGCGTTGACCGGTGCTTGGCCGTCGGGAAAACTGCTGACAGGGAAGCTGTAGAGCAGCACCGCCGCCATTTCGAGCACGATCACCACGCCGATCACGCTGGCCAGCGGGAAATACCCCCAGAATCCTTCGCGCAGTTTGTCGATATTGATATCGAGCATCATCACCACGAACAGGAATAACACCATCACCGCGCCGACGTAGACCA
>DATMOE010000036.1:0-4381 GCA_035568435.1 Herbaspirillum sp.
ACGCCGGCAACGCGTCCATCGTTGTGGGTAAAGCGGGGATCGCTAGCCAGATCGTCGCGTGCAATCGCCGTCATCAAGCGGCGGAAAATACCATCCCCGTTACCGGCCACCAGCACATGATTACCGTCGTTGCAGCGATAGGCATTGGTCGGCGCGATGCCCGGCATGGCGCTGCCGCTGCGTTCCCGCGTGAAGCCCATGAAATCCTGCTCCGGTATCAGGCTTTCCATCATATTGAACACCGATTCGTAGAGCGCCACGTCGACGAACTGGCCGCGGCCGCCGTTGCGGTCGCGGTGATGCAGCGCAAACATGATGCCCATGACGCCGTGCAACGAAGACAAGGAGTCGCCGATACTGACGCCCACTCTGACCGGCGGACGATCGGGATAGCCGGTGACATAACGCAAACCGCCCATCGCTTCGCCGATCACGCCAAAACCCGGGCGATTGCGATAAGGTCCGGTCTGGCCGTAGCCGGAAATACGCAGCATGACCAAACCGGGATTCTGCGCCGACAGGCTGTCCCATCCCAGCCCCCATTCTTCCAGCATGCCGGGCCGGAAATTCTCGATCACCACGTCGCAAGTTGCGGCCAGCTTGCGCACCAGCGCCTGCCCGCCTTCGGTTTTCAGATCGATCGCAACCGATTTCTTGTTGCGCGATTGGACCTGCCACCATAACGAGGTACCGTTATGCAACTTGCGCCATTTACGCAACGGATCGCCACTATCGGGCGCTTCGATTTTGATCACTTCGGCGCCGAATTCGCCGAGAATTTTGGCCGCGAAAGGCCCGGCGATCAGCGATCCCAGCTCTAGTACGCGGATGCCTTCCAACGGTAATTTTTTAGTTTCCATCGCTTCTTCAATCATCGCTTAGTCAGTGTTCCGATCCATTTTTTTCGATATGTTACGCGCCTTTAAGCCTCTATAATCATCCGAAACAATCCGAAATAAACAACCCGTACAGGTGCCGCCATGAGCAACCCCGTTTCCGCCTCGTCCGCCTACTGGATGCCCTACACCGCCAATCGCGATTTCAAGGCTAATCCGCGCATGCTGGTTTCGGCGCAAGGCGTGTATTACCGCGACGACAGCGGTAATGCTGTTCTGGACGGCGCGGCCGGTCTATGGTGCGTGCCCCTCGGCCATGCGCAGCCCAGGATCGTTTCGGCAGTGCAGAAATCGGTCGCCACGCTGGATTTCGCGCCATCGTTTCAAATGGGCCATCCAGATGCATTCCGCTTGGCCGAGCGGCTTAAGCAATACACGGGGAATCGTTACAGCCAGATTTTTTATACCAACTCCGGTTCGGAAGCCGTCGATACCGCGCTCAAGATTGCGCTGGCTTATCACCGCGCGCGCGGCGACGCTACCCGCACCCGGTTGATCGGCCGCGAACGCGGCTATCACGGGGTCGGTTTCGGCGGCATGTCGGTCGGCGGCATCGGCGGCAACCGCAGAGCCTTCAATGCCGGAATGCTGCAAGGCGTCGATCATTTGCCGCACACGCATAATCTCGAAAAAAATGCATTTTCCAGAGGCGAGCCGGAATACGGCGCGCATCTGGCCGACGAACTGGAAGGCCTGGTCGCCATGCATGACGCAAGCAACATTGCCGCCGTCATCGTCGAACCGGTCGCCGGCTCCTGCGGCGTGCTGATTCCGCCCAAGAATTATCTGAAGCGGCTGCGCGAGATCTGCAGCAAGCACGGCATTCTATTAATTTTCGACGAAGTGATCACCGGTTTCGGCCGTCTCGGCACGCCGTTCGCTTTCGATTATTTCGGTGTCGAACCGGATATCGTCACTGTCGCCAAGGGCTTGACCAACGGCGTCGTGCCGATGGGCGCGGTGCTGGTCAAACCGCACATTTACGATGCATTCATGCAAGGCCCGGAAGGCATCGAACTGGCCCATGGCTATACCTATTCCGGGCATCCGCTGGCCTGCGCAGCCGCTCTGGCCACGCAAGATGTCTTCGAGCAGGACGGGATTCTGGAACATGCGCAAAGCGTCCACGCTTACTGGGAGGATGCCACGCACGCATTGCGCGGATTACCGTATGTCATCGACATCCGCACCATCGGCATGATCGCCGGCATCGAACTGGCCGCGATTCCAGGCAAAACCGGCGCACGGGGTTTAACTGTCTTGCAGCGCGCTTTCGAGCATGGCTTGCTGATCCGGGTCACCGGCGACACGGTCGCGCTATCGCCGCCGCTGATCATCGAGAAAAAACATATCGATGAATTATTCGGCAAGCTGACGACGATTCTGAAAAATCTGGATTGATGGTATTTCGGGTATTTGCTGCAGCCATGCGGCGAATAAATCGCTATTTACCGCAGATAATGCGTTGAATAAAGGGATCATGCGTTGATTTTGCGGCGAATGCATCCCATAATCACCGCATGAATAGCGGCGATTATATTTACATCTGGCAACGGCAGGATTGGCCCCATTGGCGCTATGACCTGCCACGCCTGGCCGGTTTACTGGCGCAAGTTCACTATGCGCAAGGCCATTTACTGGGTCGCATGAACGATATCGGCCTGGGCTTGCGCGACGTGGCTACCTTGCTGGTACTCACTGAAGACGTCCTTAAAACCAGCGAGATTGAAGGCGAGCAATTGAACCCGCAAGCGGTTCGCTCCTCGATCGCCCAGCGTCTTGGGGTCGACATAGGCGCTGTGGGGCCATCGGACCGGCACGTGGATGGCGTAGTCGATATGGTGCTCGACGCCACCGGCAACTTTAATCGGGCACTGAGCGCTGAGCGCTTATTCGGCTGGCATGCTGCGCTCTTTCCAACCGGTTACAGCGGCATGAGCACGATCCGAACCGGCAATTGGCGCGACGATGCCCAGGGGTCGATGCAAGTCGTATCAGGGCGGATAGGCCGGCAAAAAGTACACTTCGAGGCACCGCCGGCGCCTCTGCTGGAAACGGAGATAGCGGGCTTCCTGCGTTGGTTCAATGCGCATCCAGAACATGATCCGGTCATCAAGGCCGGCTTGGCGCACCTATGGTTTGTCACACTCCATCCATTCGACGACGGCAATGGCCGTATCGCGCGTGCGGTGGGTGACATGGCGCTGGCGCGTGCCGAGCAATCGACACAGCGCTTTTATAGTCTCTCCGCGCAAATACAGAAGGAACGTCATAAATATTACGACATGCTCGAACAAACCCAAAAAGGCGCACTCGATGTTTCCGATTGGCTGGAATGGTTTCTAAGCTGCCTGTTGCGCGCCATGCAGAGTGCAGAAGTGACCTTATCGAGCGTGCTGGGCAAGGCCCGTTTCTGGCAGCGTTGGGCCGCAACGCCTCTGAACGATCGGCAAATCAAATTGATCAACCGGCTGCTGGATGGCTTTGACGGCAAGCTGACCAGCGGCAAGTGGGCCGCCATCGCCAAGTGCTCAACCGATACGGCATTGCGCGACATTACCGACCTTATCGCCAGCGGTATCCTGATGAAATCCGAGGCTGGCGGCCGCAGCACCAGCTACCTGCTCACGCCACCGGATTAAGGCATTTCAGCAGCGCTGCCTTAAATCAAGTGAAACCAACCCAAAATGGCGCCGGTCAACAGGATGAACAATATATGGATTCTGGTTCGCCAGACCAGCAATGCCGTGGCAATCGACACCAGCCAGATCGGCACGTCCGTTCTGAACTGATGATTGACGCTGGCCAGGATCCAGGCCGTTGCGAGCAATAAGCCAATCACAATCGGCGCCATGCCTTGCTTGAATGCGCGTACCGTGCGCAGCTCCCGGTTGCGATATAACCAGCGCGTCGCAATCAAGGTCAATATCGAACTCGGCAGCATGATCGCGGTCATCATCACGGCCATCGTCAGCAAAGACTGCCACACCCCCCCGGCATTCATGCCCACATTCCATCCCATTAAGGCGACAAACAATATATTCGGGCCGGGTGCCGACTGCGCAATGGCGATCGAGCCGGTGAATTGCGAAGCGGTCAGCCAGTGCTGACGTATGACCAGAAACCGCTGCATTTCCGGTATGGTCGAAATCGCTCCGCCAACCGAGAGCAGCGACAGCATCAGAAAATGCAGGAAGATCTCGCGCCAATCAGCGAAGCCCAACGTAAAGTGTAGCGGCGCGCTCATGACTGGATCCTGCGATAAGTCAGCACACAGGAAATCAATCCCAAACCCAGCAAGGCATAACCCAGCGGCCAGCGCATGATGGCGATCATCAGAAAGCAGCAGATCACGATGGCGATGCAAACCGGCTTTTGCAATGGCGAGGCGCGCAGCGATTTCAGCAATCTCAGCCCGGTGGCGCCGATTAACCCGGCGACGACTGCCCCCATGCCGCGCAATGCACCGATGACACCGGGGTAAT
>DATMOE010000037.1:0-3530 GCA_035568435.1 Herbaspirillum sp.
CGCCGGCTGCCGAATCGAGCCGCCGGTATCCGTGGCGGTCGCCGCAGGCGCCAAGCGGGCTGCCACGGCAGCGGCTGAACCGCCGGACGATCCGCCCGGCACCGCCGTTTTATCCCACGGATTTTTGACCGGGCCGAAATACGAACTTTCATTGCTGGAGCCCATGGCGAATTCATCGCAATTGAGCTTGCCGAGCGTGACTGTGCCGGCCTGATTGAAGCGTTCGACCACCGCCGCGTCGAACGGGCTGGTGTAATCGGCCAGCATTTTGGAGCCGGCCGTGGTGCGCCAGCCCCGGGTCACGAAAATGTCCTTGTGCGCAATCGGGATGCCGGTCAGCGGCCCTGCGGTATTGCCGGCGAAGCGTTGGTCGGCGGCATGTGCCTGCTGCAAGGTCAACGCCGGATCGACGTGCAGGAATGCGTTCAGATCGCTGCCGGCAATGCGGTCGAGAAAAAGGCCGGCCAGTTCGGTCGCAGAGACCTTTCTGGCGTGCAGCAGCGTCGAGAGTTCTTTCAGTGTTTTGGTATGCATGGCATTTAATGAGCGTCGGGGCGTTGGCCTGAAATTGTGACTGCGTGTAACGCTAGGCAGCGGATCGCCGGGTTTGCTTTCTAATAAGAATTTTTCCAATCAAGGCGTAGGTGACCTTATTCGGCCTTATTCAAGCACTCTCGGCACCAGATACAAGCCATCCCGCGTCGCGGGAGCACATTGCTGATAGTCGTCCCGATGGTCGGTTTCGGTGGCATTGTCCTCGCGCAGGCGCAGCGCCAGTTCTTCAATGACGGCGATGGGGTGGCTGAGCGGTTCGATGCCGGTGGTATCGACGTTTTTCATCTTTTCGACCAGTGCAAAAATGCCGTTGAGCTGTTCCAGCGTTTTTTGGGCCTGATCGTGGCTTAGCTCCAGGCGGGATAAATTGGCAATACGCTCGACATCGGATAAAACTAGGGACATGGCAGGCTGGGCCGAAGGGCCGTTGATAAGATGGAAATTAATAAGGGCGGCAAACGATTTATGCGTATTCCGCTTACCGATATGGTGCAAATTATAAGGTAGAATGTGCGGCTATTGATTAGCTGGCGCAGAATTGGCCGCCGCGGTCAGAAAAACACCTTTTTTATACAATACTCAGCGCACGCGTTTTGCGCATCAGGACAAACATGTTTGGATTTTTCCGTAGTTATTTTTCGAACGATCTGGCGATCGATCTGGGTACCGCAAACACGCTGATTTATGTCCGAGGCCTAGGGATTGTTCTGGATGAACCATCGGTAGTCGCTATTCGGCAACAAGGCGGCCCGAACGGCAAAAAGACGATTCAGGCAGTCGGCAAGGAAGCCAAGGCCATGTTGGGCAAGGTCCCAGGCAATATTGAAGCGATTCGCCCCATGAAAGACGGCGTGATCGCCGACTTTACCGTCACCGAGCAGATGCTCAAGCAATTCATCCGCATGGTGCACGATTCAAAGCTGTTTCGCCCATCCCCCCGTATTATCATTTGCGTGCCATGCGGATCGACCCAGGTCGAACGCCGCGCAATCCGCGAATCGGCGCTGGGCGCCGGGGCCTCCCAGGTTTATCTGATTGAAGAGCCGATGGCGGCCGCGATCGGCGCCGGTTTGCCGGTGTCGGAAGCCACCGGATCGATGGTCGTCGATATCGGCGGCGGTACTACCGAAGTCGGCATCATT
Source organism: Herbaspirillum sp. (assembly GCA_035568435.1). Taxonomy (GTDB): domain Bacteria; phylum Pseudomonadota; class Gammaproteobacteria; order Burkholderiales; family Burkholderiaceae_D; genus Herbaspirillum. Next base: position 1,698 of record DATMOE010000037.1, read on the forward strand.
TCGTTGGGCGGCATGGTGTACAAGGGTTCGGTTCGTGTCGGCGGCGATAAATTCGACGAAGCAATCGTCAATTACATTCGCCGCAATTACGGCATGCTGATCGGCGAGCAAACCGCGGAAGCCATTAAAAAGGAAATCGGTTCTGCGTTTCCGGGTTCGGAAGTGCGGGAAATGGAAGTCAAGGGCCGCAATCTGTCCGAAGGCATTCCACGTTCGTTCACGATTTCCAGCAACGAAATTCTGGAAGCGCTGACCGATCCTCTGAACAATATCGTATCAGCCGTTAAAAATGCGCTGGAACAGACGCCGCCGGAACTGGGTGCCGATATTGCCGAAAAAGGCATGATGCTGACCGGTGGCGGCGCGCTGTTGCGTGATCTGGATCGACTGCTGATGGAAGAGACCGGCCTGCCGGTCATCGTCGCCGAAGACCCATTGACCTGCGTGGTGCGCGGCTCCGGCATGGCGCTCGATCGCATGGATAAGCTCGGTTCCATCTTCTCCAACGAATAATAAATCGTTAAGTCTGTTGTGCCGTGGTGTTCGGTTTTCGATCGATTGATGACGTAAAACATGCGTGAGAAAAAACAGGGAAAACCGATGGACGGGACCGATCGCATGCCGATCGGTGCGGTCAGCGGCGCTGTCTTCGCTGTCTTATTTCTCTGCCGAAACATGGGACATATCAAATGAGCGGTCTGCCACCGCTCTTTAAACAAGGGGCCTCTGCCCGCGCCCGTGTTCTCTTCTTTGCCTTCATCTCCATTGTGCTGCTGGTGATCGATTCTCACGTCCATACGCTCGATTCCGTGCGCAAGGTCGTCGGTACGGCATTGTATCCACTGCAAATGCTGGCCCTGGTGCCGCGCGATACCGCGATACATGTTACGGACTATTTCACGACGCTTTCTACGCTGGAACAGGAAAACAAGGCCTTGAAATTGCGTCAGGCGCAAAGTGCGGAGATGGAGCAGCAGGAGCGTTTGCTGTTCGCTGAAAATCTCCAGTTGCGCAATCTGCTCGGCATGCAGCAGAAGTTAACCGTCAAATCGGTGGTGGGCGAAATTCTTTACGACGCACGCGATCCGTTCACCCGCAAGGTGGTGCTTAATCGTGGTACGCAGCAAGGCGTTGCGCTTGGGCAGCCGGTGATTGACGATCTCGGCATCGTCGGGCAAATCACCCGCGTGTTTCCATTTACCTCCGAAGTCACTTTGCTGACCGATAAGGATCAGGCGATTCCGGTGCTGGTCTTGCGTAACGGCTTGCGCAGTATCGCCTACGGTCGCGGCCAGTCGGGCGTGCTCGATCTGCGTTATATGTCCGCCAATGCGGATATCCAGAAGGGCGATATGCTGGTGACTTCCGGCATCGACGGCGTTTATCCATCCGGTCTGGCTGTCGCCACTGTGACCCAGGCCGAAGCCAAGTCGTCGGATACATTTGCGCATATTGTCTGTACGCCGGTCGCCGGTGTCGATCGCCATAAACAGTTATTGATTTTATTGGTCGATACCAATGTGCCGCCGCGTCCACCCGAGGTGGAGCCGATAAAATATGACAAGAATGCCAAGCTGTCGTTTGACGTACATGAAAAACCGGTTGAAAAACCGGTTGAAAAAGCGGTTGAGAAAGCCTCCGTTGCCGGCGATGCCGCGGCTGTAAAACTCGACGTGAAACCAGTCGTCGCCAGGGCAACGCCAGCGGCGACGCCCGAAGCCAAGGCGGAAACCAAATCTGACATTAAGCCCGCCGTGCCTCCCAAGCCGGCTTCGCCTGCTGTTACGCCTGCCGCTACCCCTGCGGCTACCCCATCCCAGCTGCCAAAGGTCG
>DATMOE010000038.1:0-7173 GCA_035568435.1 Herbaspirillum sp.
GTCGCGAGGACGCATTTCACAACCTGAACGGCAACAGCCCGCGACTGCTTCGCCAAGGTGCGCCGAGGGTGGCCGCAGGAGGCGCGGATCCGCGGGGCTGTCACCGTCAGACGATAGGAGGAAAGCCATGATTGACCATATTTATCTCCCCGTCTCTGACCTGAAACGGTCGAGCGAATTTTACAAGAAGATGCTTGAGCCGCTTGGCATCGACATGCCCTACAAGTTCGATCAACTTTACGGTTTCGCGATCAATAGCAATCCGGGTTTCTGGCTTAAGAATGGCGAAGTCGCCAAAGACCTTTACATCACATTTACCGCCAAGAGCGCGGACGCCGTCAGGGCCAGCTACAATGCAGCGATAGACGCCGGGGCTACTTCAAACAAGGAACCGAGCCTTCGGCCCGAATGGCGTGCCGACTACTTCGCAGCAAACATTGTCGACCCGGACGGATACAACATCGAGATTGCCTATAAGCCTTGGCTCTACAAATAAAAGGTAAGAGATCTATGATCCCGTCATCGCGGCAATCCACAAGCAGCAGATGAGATAGATCGCGATACTGGATTTCCCTCAGAAACAAGAGCGTTAAAATGGCCCACTTCGGTGGGCCATTTGCATTTCTAGCGCATGGCGAAAACGTCCGATACGTAAAAATTCAAAACCGCCCGCGACTGCGTTCATTCAAGTATTCAAGCACTGCCGCCTGCTCGCCTGCAAACGCAATCCGCCCTGCTTTACTCTCACGCTGATAAGCATAAATCGGATCGTAATATTCAAGCAGCAGGGCTTTGATCCATTCGCGGTGCAGATCGACTTCGCCACTGCGCGTTTGTTCGGCCAATGCCGCTTGCATCACCGTGAGCATGCGTTGATGCCGCTCGCCACCCAAACGCTTGTGCAGCCTGTTCAAACTCAGCAGCAAGTTCTCTTCAAATAAAACGTCGCCCTGTTCGCCATGCGCGGCAATATAGTCCGCCCGCAAGTCGATCACGTAATCGCGCAGAATGCGTTCCACGCGCCCATCCAGGCTGTCTTCCAGCCAGACCATCGGCACGCCCTGCATGCGCTGATACAGCGGCAACGGTAAGGCACAGCAGCCGACCAGACGGCTTTCATCTTCGAGCGCGAACTGCTCGATACCCTGTGCGCGCCTCTTCAACACATCGATTGCCAGACGGTTTTCGAAGTCGATGCCGGATGGTTGAGCGGTGACGCGTTTGCCGAAACTGGAGCCGCGGTGATTGGCGTGCCGTTCCAGATCCAATCCATTCTCCAATTGCACGATGACATCGGTTTTGCCGGTGCCGGTCATGCCGCCGATGACGACGAAATCGCATTGCGCGACGGCGTGATCGATGGTCTCCAGCAGGAAGTTGCGCATGGCTTTGTAACCGCCGGCGACGCGCGGGTAATCGATGCCCGCTTCGCTTTTGAGCCACTGTTGCGTGATCTGCGAACGCTGACCACCCCGGAAACAGTACAGGCAGCCGTCAGGATTGGCGCGGGCAAAATCGGCCCAGGCTGCGATACGTTCGGATTTTATTTTTCCGCTCACCAATTGGTGGCCCAGAGCGGTGGCGGCCTGCGGGCCTTGCCGCTTGTAGCATAGGCCGACTTGTTCCCGCTCGGCGTCGTTCATCAACGGCAGATTGACCGCGCCGGGGAAGGCGCCTTTTTTGAATTCAACCGGCGCGCGTGCATCCAACATCGGCCGGTCGCTTAGGAAAATATCGCGATAATTACCGATGTCTTCCGGCATCAAACAACCTCTACCGCGTATGTCTGTCGCTCGACCAGATGGCCGATCGGTTCCAGTGTCAGACCCAGCGCCGCAGCGGTATCGAGAAAATCGGCATTGCCTGCCGGGGTGACCGCGACCAGCAAGCCGCCGCTGGTCTGCGGATCGCATAGCAGTTGCTTCTGCGCTTCGTCGAGGGCGCTGATTTTGCTGCCATAGCTGTCGAAATTGCGTTGGGTTCCGCCCGGCACGCAGCCTTCCGCCAGGTAATAGTCGACGCCCGGCAGACGTGGCACACGCCCGTATTCGAGACGCGCAGTCAGGCCGCTGCCATCGGTCATTTCCACCAAGTGACCCAGCAAACCGAAACCGGTGACATCCGTCATCGCCGTGATTGCCGGCAGCTTACCGAAGCGGCTGCCGGCATTGTTGAGCACGCACATCCAGTCGCGTGCAACGCCCACATCGGCCGGCCGCAGCTTGCCCTTCTTTTCCGCTGTGGTATGAATGCCGATACCCAGCGGCTTGGTCAGGTAAAGCAGGCAACCGGCGGTCGCGGTGTCGTTGCGTTTCATGTGGCGTTTGTCCACCACGCCGGTGACTGCCAGGCCGAAGATCGGTTCGGGCGCGTCGATGGAATGCCCACCGGCTAACGGAATGCCTGCCGCATCGCATGCCGAGCGGCCGCCGCGGATGACTTCACGCGCTATTTCGGGCGGCAGTATATTGATCGGCCAACCGAGAATCGCAATGGCCATCAACGGGTCGCCGCCCATGGCGTAAATATCGCTGATGGCGTTGGTGGCGGCAATGCGGCCGAAGTCGAACGGATCATCGACGATGGGCATGAAGAAATCGGTGGTGGAGACCACGCCACGCTGATCGTCCAGGGCATATATCGCCGCATCGTCGCGCGAGGCGTTACCGACCCATAGTTTGGGATCGAGATTCTGTGCGCCGCTGCCGGCGAGAATGACGTCCAGCACTTGCGGCGATATCTTGCAGCCGCAACCGGCGCCATGGCTGTACTGGGTCAGGCGGATTGGCTCGCTCATCATGATCTTCAGGTATGGAAACGATAGATTTTAGCAGAGCGCTCACCATCAAGCAGAGCATGCTTATCATTGACCGGCGCGGCGTTCATCCGTTTGAAATACTCATCAGCGGCAAATCCGATACACTTCCACGAAGCACGGCTAAACCCTAATGACAACCCTATTCACAGGCCTTCGAAAATGACCATCTCACTATATGACGCAAGCGCACTGAGCTATCTCCAAACATTGGGAGCCGTCAGCGGCTTTCTGGAAAAAGGGCTGGCGTTCTGCCAGGAGAACAATATCGATCCAGAAACAGTCGTCGAGACGCAGGTCTTTCCAGACATGCGCCCCTTCCGTTACCAGATTCAGGCGGTCGCCCATCATTCGGCGCATGCAATCGAGGCCATCAAAACCGGCATATTCCGCGCGCCAGAACGGCCTGCGCACAACTATGCAGAGCTGCAAGCGCTGATCGCCGAGGCTATCGATGCCGTGGAAAAGGTCACGCCTGAGGACATCAATAGCCGTGAAAATTCAGACGTCGTGTTTCAAGCCGATCCCAAGCGGATTTTTACGACCGAGGCATTTGTGATGACTTTTTCGCTGCCCAATGTCCATTTCCACGCCGCTACTGCTTACGGCATCCTGCGCGCCAAGGGAGTGCCTGTGGGCAAACGCGACTTCATGGGCGCTATGCGTCTGAAGGCCTGAGTTTCACGTCAAGGCGATACCGCACGGACTCGTCCGCCTGCGTGAATTCATCGTAGAGTTTTCGGCCGGGATTATTGCGGTGGGTGCTCCAGTACAACTGCGCCCAGCCGGCCTCAGCGCCGCGCTGGCAGAGGTCGTTAATAATGGCGCGCCCAATGCCTGCGCCCCGCTGTTCGGGCGCAACGAACAAGTCTTCCAGATAGCACACAGGTTGCGTGCTCCAGGTGCCTTCGTGCAGCACGCAAATAGCAAAACCCACAACCAGATCATCATGCTCGGCGAGAGTACAGAAAATCGGCGAGGCCGGGTCTAGAATCCGCGCCCAGGTATGGGCGGTGACCTCTTCGGCTACCAGCGTTTCATAAAAGGCGGTATACCCGGCCCATAAGTTGCGCCAGACGGCTTCATCCTGCGCCCGTGCGTCGCGAATCCGTAACATGCAGCACTCCTCCATCGATTTTGCTGTGATCATAGATTAACAAATCCTAAATCACCTAAATGTAAAAATTGCATAAGACACACGTTTATGTCTGCGCATAGATTGCTGCAATTTAGTTGAAGCGGCGCGACTTCGGTTAGCATGGCACTACTCAACAACATCCAGGCCGCCAATCGGTGTCCGACGCTATGAACACCACTCAACTGCACGAAAAGACTTTTTTAACCTTATTGGTCATCGTTACCGTTGCTTTCGGCTGGATATTATTGCCGTTCTATGGCGCCGTGTTCTGGGGATCGGTGCTGGCGATTCTGTTCGCACCGTTTTACCGGAGATTGCTGATCAAGATGCATCAGCGGCGCAACCTGGCAGCGCTGATCTCGCTGTTGCTGGTGCTGTTGATCGTGATTCTGCCGCTGACCCTGATTACGATTTCGATCATCAAGGAAGCGGTCCTGCTTTATGACAACGTGCGCTCCGGCCACATCAATTTCGGTCTATATTTCCAGCAAACCGTCGCTGCCATGCCGCAATGGATGGTGAACCTGCTGGAACGCTTCGGTCTGAACGATATTCCGGCGATACAGCAAACCTTGTCCAACGGCGCCGTGCAGGGTAGCCAGTTGATCGCCAGACAAGCGCTCAATATCGGTCAGAATACGTTCAATTTTCTGATCGGCTTCGGCATCATGCTGTATCTGCTGTATTTTCTGTTGCGCGATGGCAGCGGCCTCTCGGCCCGCATCCGGCATGCGATTCCGCTGACGCCGGCCCATAAGCGGCTCCTGTTCAGCAAATTCACCACCGTGATCCGCGCCACGGTGAAAGGCAATATCGCCGTCGCCGCGGCACAGGGCGCGCTGGGCGGATTGATTTTCTGGATACTCGGCATCGAGGGCGCGTTGTTGTGGGGCGTGTTGATGGCCTTCCTGTCGCTGTTGCCGGCCATCGGCGCCGCGCTGATCTGGGCGCCGGTGGCGATCTATTTTCTGGCCACCGGCGTACTCTGGAAGGGCTTTACGCTGATCGCCTTTTGCGTCATCGTCATCGGTCTGGTCGACAACATCATGCGTCCGATCCTGGTCGGCAAAGATACCCAGATGCCGGATTACGTGGTGCTGATATCGACGCTGGGCGGCATGTCGCTGTTCGGGCTGAACGGCTTTGTCATCGGCCCGGTGATCGCGGCGATGTTCATGTCGGCATGGGATCTGTTCAGTACGGCGCAGCATTCGATCGGACACGACCGGCCTGAATGAGCCTGCCGAGCGCTGCGGTTGAACCGATTGGATTGAATGTAGTCTGAAACAGATATTTAAATTCAAACGCTTTAATACAATACGCGATAAGCTGGCGGTATTTCTTTTTCACAACACGGCATCGTTCACGTCCTGCGACCAAACCCTGCCGACCACTTATGGAGATGTATATGAAGACTCTGCAAAAAAACCTTCGGCTGTGTCTAACTGTAGCGCTCGCAACAGCCACCGTACTTATCGCCGGTTGTTCGGGGATGGGGATGAAAGATGGCATGAGCATGAAGGCGCCGCTGGCATTGACGGGCGCTCAGGAAGTGCCACCGGTATCGACCGCGGCAACAGGGCAAAGCACCGTCACAGTTGCTGCTGACAAATCGGTCACCGGCAGCATCACAACCAGCGGCATCGTCGGCACTGTGGCGCATGTCCACATTTCCAAGGCTGTCGGCACTAACGGTCCTGTCATCATTCCGCTGACAAAGACTGCCGACAACATATTTACCGTTCCTGCCGGCGCCAAGCTGTCCGATGATCAATACGCTGCTTACAAGGCCGGTCTGCTGTACGTGAATGTCCATAGCGCAGCCTATCCTGGCGGCGAAATCCGCACGAACTTGCCGGGGAATTAAGTAGCATCCTGGTAGTTGCAGCAGGCGTTGAACACGCGAAAAGGCCCGGCACGTTATTCACGTGCCGGGCCTTTTTCCATGAGAGATTTATGTGAAGCCAATTCACAACTTCTGCTGCATTTTGGTCAGGTGGAAATACAGGGTAAAAGATTTTTAGCACCGTACCATCCCGAATAATCATGGTAAAACGCTTCAGAAGCGTTAAACCTTTAATATGAAAAGTTGGTAATTGGAGCGTGCCGGAAAAAATAAGGCGGTCGTCCGATAATAGCGAAAAAGGCAGCTCCAAGCGCTTTACCGCCTCCTGCTGATATGCGGTGTCTTGCGTAGAAAGTCCAAAAATACGATCAACGCCAGCATGCGTTAACTCAGTAAAATGATCCCGGAAAGCGCATGATTGCGGCGTGCATCCACGCGCGCCAGGAATGACATCCCATCCGTCCAAAACCGGCTCATCAGGCCGCCCTGTTCTAGGGTATGCGTACACGACTGTTAGACCTTTTAAGAGCGATAAGTCTATTTCTGCTCCATCGGTTGCATTCAATTTTATTTCGGGTAATTTCTTGCCCTGCAGATGTTTTAAAGTACCGTCATCAATCGGGATAGGAAGCGTTGACCAATCTACATTAAGCTGATTTCTCATTTCGCTACCGTTCTATTTGTTGGGTTCATCCAGGAGAATAGCATTTCCGGAGAAGGCAAAAAAATTGCCGCTATTGCGGCAATTAATCTCAGCTTCCGTGCCACTGAGCGGTCAGTACTGTCTTATGGTTATCTCATGCAAATCGGCTGAAATCCGCCTTCCGCTTCTCAAAAAATGCCGTCATCGCTTCCCGTGCTTCGGGTGATTTCAGCATTGCCTTGAAGTGTTCTATTTCACCGAAAATTTGTTGTTCGATCGCAGATTGTTGATGCTGTTTCATCAGTTGTTTCGTCACACGGATCGATGAGGCCGGCAGCGCAATCAGCTTGGCGGCCTGCTTGCGCGCATAGCTTTCCAGTTCGGTCAGCGGCAATACCTTGCTGACCAAGCCCATCTGCAACGCTTCTTCCGCCCCGAACGCCTCGCCCAGCAGCAGCTTCTCCGCTGCGCGCTGGTAACCGGCTAGTTGCGGCAGCAATAGCGATGAGGCCGCTTCTGGACATAAACCTAGTTGCGCAAACGGCATCGCAAATTTGGCGTTGTCGGCGGCGTAGACCAGATCGCAATGCAGCAGCATCGTGCTGCCGATGCCGATAGCGCTGCCGCACACGCCGGCCACCAGCGGCTTGCCGGCCTGGCTGATGCACTGCAGAAAGCGCACCACCGGACTATCGGCATCGGTCGGCGGATGTTGCAGAAAATCTTCCAGA
>DATMOE010000039.1:0-9075 GCA_035568435.1 Herbaspirillum sp.
CCTCGATTTCCAGACGGGTCGAAAGCGCATTGGTCACCGAGACGCCGACGCCGTGCAGACCGCCCGAGAAGGCGTAGGCGCCACCTGCGCCTTTGTCGAATTTGCCGCCTGCATGCAACCGGGTGAAGACGATTTCAACGGTCGGCACGTTCTCTTCGGGATGCAGGCCGACCGGAATGCCGCGTCCATCGTCTTCGACGGCGATGCTGCCGTCGGTATTAAGCGTGACGATGATATTTTGGGCGTAACCGCCTAATGCCTCATCGGAGGCATTGTCGATGACTTCCTGAATGATGTGCAGCGGATTCTCGGTACGGGTATACATGCCCGGGCGTTGTTTGACCGGTTCCAGGCCCTTGAGGACACGGATCGATGATTCGCTGTAGTCGGACGGGGTATTTTTTTTAGTTGCCATGCGATGAAATGGTTTTCCGGGTGCCGCCCGATGATGCCGGGCGAGGTGAATTTTCCTGCATTCTAAATGAAATGGGGCAGCGCTATGGTCACTATGGTCATTTGCTCAATACCCGCATTGCCTGTTCCAGCCCATCGATGGTCAGCGGATACATGCGATTGCCGAGCAATTGCCGGATCAGATCGATCGATGCACGGTATGGCCATAGATTATGCGCTTCCGGGTTGAGCCATGCATGGTGCGCAAAAGTACTGGTAAAGCGCTGCAACCAGACCGCGCCGCTCTCGGCGTTGTTATATTCCACCGAGCCGCCGGGTTGCAGTATCTCATACGGGCTCATGGTGGCGTCTCCTACAAAGATTAACTTGGTGTCGGCAGGGTAGGTTCTCAAGACCTCCCAGGTCGGGAAACGTTCCGCGTGCCGGCGCTCATTGTTTCTCCACAGGAAATCGTAGACGCAGTTGTGAAAATAATAAAATTCCATGTTTTTGAATTCGCTGCCGGCGGCCGAAAACAGCGCTTCGGTGCGGGCGATGTGGTCGTCCATCGAGCCGCCTACATCCAGCAGCATTAATACCTTGATATTGTTTTTGCGCTCGGGCTGCATCTTGATATCGAGATAGCCGGCGTTATTGGCGGTGGCGCGGATGGTATCGTCGAGCGCTAGTTCTTCCTGCGCGCCGGCGCGGGCGAATTTGCGCAAACGGCGCAGTGCAATCTTGATATTGCGGGTGCCGATTTCGCGCTCGGTGTCGTAATCCTTGTAGGCGCGTGCATCCCATACCTTGACAGCACTGCGTTGGCCGCCTTGGCCGCCGATGCGAATGCCTTCCGGGTTGGCGCCGCCGTTGCCGAACGGCGAAGTACCGCCGGTGCCGATCCATTTGCTGCCGCCTTGGTGGCGTTCTTTTTGCTCTTCCAGTAATTGCTTGAGGCAGTCCTTCAGTTTGTCGTAACCGAATTTTTCCAGTTGGGCGCGTTGCTCGGGCGTCAGTTCGCGTGCCAGGCGCCGGATCAGCCAGTCGGCAGGGATCTCCGCATTTTTGTCGAAAACGCTTTCTATGCCCTTGAAATACAGCCCGAAGGCCTGGTCGAATTTATCGTAATACGCTTCATCCTTGACCAGCGTGGTGCGGGCCAGGAAATAGAAATTATCGAGCGAAAAATTATCCAGCGACGGCGCGATGACCTCTTTTTGCAAGGCTTCCAGCAAGACCAGGAATTCCCTGATCGAGACCGGTAGTTTGGCGTCTTTCAGCGTAAAGAAGAAATCGATCAGCATGATGATGGGGTGGGTCGACTGCGGCCGTTCAGATGCTGCTGCGGCCAAGTTTGTGCAACAGATGGCTGCGCACGGCAGGCCATTCCGAGGCGATGATCGAGTACACCACGGTATCGCGCAGGGTGCCATCGGCCATGATGCGATGGCTGCGCAGCACGCCGTCCTGTTTGGCGCCGAGACGGGTGATGGCGGTGCGCGATTGGTGATTCATCCAGTGGGTGCGGAATTCGACTGCAATGCATCCCAAGGTATCGAAGGCATGTTGCAGCAGCATCAGTTTGGATTCGGTATTAATGCCGCTGCGCTGGGCGCTGGCGGCAGTCCATGTGGCCCCGATTTCAACGCGCCGGTTCACCGCATCGATATCCAGATAAGTAGTCATGCCGCAGATGGCGCCGGTATCATTGCGACGCACGGTAAAGGGCTGCATGTTGCCGCTTAGCTGCAATGTCAGGCGGCGTTCGATTTCGGCCGGCATCTGGTCTGGCGTAGGCACTGTCGTGTACCAGAGTTCCCATAATTGGCCGTCGGCCACCGCTTCGCGCAGACCTTCCAGATGATTGGCGGCCAGCGGTTCGAGGGTGACGTGTTCGCCGCGCAAAGTGACGGGGGTAATGGGATTGAGAGCGAGCATGGGAGTTATCCGGGCGTTATCTATTCTGCCGGGCCATCTGCACCAGACGTTCAAACAGATGGATATCTTGTTCGTTCTTCAGCAGTGCGCCGTGCAGTGGCGGCACCAATATTTTGTCGTCATCGCTGCGCAAGGCCTGCGCTGGAATTTCTTCGGCCAGCAGTAATTTGAGCCAGTCCAGCAGTTCCGATGTCGATGGCCTTTTCTTCAGGCCGGGAACGTCGCGCACCTCGTAGAAAGTTTGCAGCGCTTGCGCCAGCAGATCGCGCTTGAGCGTGGGAAAATGCACGTCGACGATCTGCTGCATGGTGCTTTTTTCCGGGAATTTGATGTAATGGAAAAAGCAGCGGCGCAGGAATGCATCCGGCAATTCTTTTTCATTGTTGGAAGTAATGATGACCAGCGGGCGATGGATCGCCTTGACCATTTCCCGCGTCTCGTAGACGTAAAATTCCATGCGATCGATTTCGCGCAGTAAATCGTTCGGGAATTCGAGATCGGCCTTGTCGATTTCATCGATCAGCAGCACCACCGGTTGCTCGGCGGTGAATGCCTGCCAGAGCACGCCTTTAATGATGTAGTTGTGAATATCCTTGACGCGTTCGTCGCCCAGTTGCGAGTCGCGCAGACGCGATACCGCATCGTATTCATACAAACCTTGCTGCGCTTTGGTAGTCGATTTGATATGCCATTGCAGCAGCGGCATGTCGAGCGCCGCGGCAACTTCCTCGGCCAGCATGGTCTTGCCGGTGCCGGGTTCGCCTTTGATGAGCAGCGGGCGTTGCAACGTTAACGCGGCGTTTACCGCCAGTTTCAGATCCTCGGTGGCAACATAATGATGGGAACCTTCAAAGCGTGCTGGTGGTCGCATGTCGTCTTGTCATAGTCTGGAAAATTAAAACGAGTATAAGGGATAACGGCCGCGCTTCGCTTCGGCGCGTTTTGTAAAGTCAACCGCGAGTATGTAACTTTACTTGTCTGTAGATGCTTGTTATCAATATTTCTGACACTGTGCGCTTTATCCAAATTGAAGTGAATTTGAACCGCGGTTGAAATTGGCCGAATTGAAATTTTTTTAATGAAATTATTTTTTCTAAAAATGGCAGTATTCTGGCGCCGCTTAAGCGGCGGCGTCCAGCGTCGCAATGAACGTTTTGCGCAAGATGCGCGGCGCGTGGAAGCATTGATGTCGCGTGCCGATCCGCAAGCCCAGTGGCATGAACGGGCCAATTGGATGATCGATGTGGCCGAATGGGTGCGGCATCAATCCAAGGTTTCGCTGCGGGATGAACAGGCCTGGCGTCAGATCAAACATGCCCGCGTGGCGTATTTATTGACGTGGCTGGATCAGCATCGGGACGTGCGCCGCACAGTGCAGATGACCCTGCAGCGGACCTTGCGCGAAGCCTCGGGACCGGAATTGTTTTCTACCACCGGATTGCCGTATGAAGCGGCATTTTTCAGCGAATTGATGGAACGCATTATGACGCGATTGCTGCCGCGTCATTTGTCGCCATCCAATTTGTCGGGTCTGTTTATAGCGATGTTTCCGGCATCGTCCGACGCGCAATGGATGATGGAGCTGGATCAGGATGTGTTGGCGCGGCTATGGAAGCTGGCCGCCGATGATGGCATTTCCCATCTGTATCGTCAGCAGATCGATGAGTCGCTGATTTATCTGAGCACGCTGGTGATTGCCGAGGGCATCAGTCCGGCGTTCCGCCAGCGGCTTGAACCGAAAATGCCATTGCAGGCAACGCCGTTCATGGTGTTGCGGCGGGAGCTGGAAACGTATCTGCGCGGCGCATCCGACAATGAGGGCGCGCTGCGCAGTTTGCGTATGTTGATCGCGGTTTGCCAGGCGCAGACCGATCGCATTTATGAACATCTCGACGAGTATGGCGTCTCGGTCAGCTTGGTTTATCGGGTCGAACGCATGCGGGCGCAATTGTCGCGCATGACTTATCTGATCGACTTGCGCGTCACCGGCCAGGTCCGCGCCGGCAGCAGGCGCGTGCAATTACTGCTGGCCGATCTGATCGATGCGCATCACAAGCGTTCCTCGGTAAAGGCGCTGGTGCGGCGCAGCTTTGCGTTATTGGCGCGCAAGATTGTGGAGCGTAACCACACACACGGCGAGCATTACATGGCGAGCGATCGCAAGGCTTATGGCGCGATAGTGCGGGCGGCCGGTTATGGCGGGGCCGTCATTGCGGCCACAGTATTGGTTAAAACACTGGGCGTCGGCTTGGGCGCGCCGTATTTTTTTCAGGGTTTGTTTGCCGCGCTTAATTATGCGACAAGCTTTTTGCTGATCAGCGCGATCGGCGGCGTACTGGCGACCAAGCAGCCGGCTGTGACTGCGCCGGCGCTGGCATCGCGCATGATCGAACTCGATACCACCGAAGGCGAGCAGAAATTAATGGCCGAAATCACGATGTTGCTGCGTTCGCAGGCGGCCGCCATTTTCGGTAACGTCGCCGCGGTGATCCCGGCCATGGTGGTAATTTCCTTGTTATTTGGGTGGCTGAATGGCGGCGCGCCGCTGATGGATGCCGCCAAAGCGCAGGCGAATATCGATGCATTGTCGCCGCTCGGCGCGACGCCGCTATTTGCCGCACTGACCGGTGTTTTGCTGTGGCTGGCGAGTCTGGCCGCCGGCTTTGCCGATAACTGGTTCGCCTTGCGTAAATTGCGTGAAGCGCTGGCGCATCAACGGCAAGTAGTGCATGTGCTGGGCGCAGTACGGGCGCTGCGGCTGGCGGCGTGGCTCGACCGCAATGTCTCGATGATTGCCGGCAACCTCGCGTTGGGCTTGTTGCTGGGGATGACGCCGGTCCTGGCGCAGTTTTTTGGATTGCCGATGTATGTGCGGCATGTCACCTTGGCCAGCGGCACTTTGACGGCAGCGGCGAGCAGCCTTGGCTGGACGGTGCTGAGCACACCCGCTTTCTGGCTGGCGGTGGCAGGGGTGGTGCTTACGGCGCTGCTCAATGTCGGCGTTGCATTCGCTTGCGCGCTGGCGCTGGCTTTGCGTGCGCGGGAAGTGCCAAGACGCATCAGGCGGCGGGTGTTTCGCATGGTGCTGCGGCGTAGTATTGCGTCGCCTTACGGCTTTCTGTTTCCCGCGCGCACCAACCCCGTTGCTATTGTTCAGAGCGATGAGGCAGGACCGGAACAGGAAGGTTTTGGTTTAGTGGGCTCGGATGGCGATACCAACGGTACGCAACGCGATACGGCGGCCAATGATCGCGCGGTGAAGCAAGACAGAGGAGCGCGTAAGGGGTAAGTAAGGTGTAATCAAGGGGCAAAAAATAAGCAATACGAACAAATAACGTCAATAAAGAGGCGAATGCCGGCAAGATGCGTACAGAAGTGGGGCTGTGCGGCAGTTTGCCGGGCCATTGATTGGGAATTAAGGTGCGTCCCTGATGGGCGCATGGACTGCTTGCGCGTCTTGAGTTAGAATCAAGCACTTTTTTGCCGAGCGGTATGGGTGTCGGCAGTGCTACGGATTTGGCCTCTGCGCGGTTTCGGCGTATCGGGACGCGGCGGTTTGGTTTTGCCTTGGTTTCCTATTAATTACCCTCGCTATCATGATAAAAAAACTATTAGAAATTCTCGCGTTCGCGAGCATCGTAGGCGCAGCATCCGGTATTGCGGCAGCAGCTGACATCGTCGGCAACGCCAAAGCGGCTGAAAACAAGGTGTCGATGTGTATCGGCTGCCATGGCATTCCGGGCTATAAGGGGACTTTTCCTGAGGTGTATCAGGTGCCTATGCTTGGTGGCCAATCCGCTAAATATATTGAAAACGCGTTGAAGGAATATCAAAAGGGCGATCGCAACCATCCTACTATGCATGGTATTGCCGGTAGCCTTTCAGAGCAGGATATGGCCGATGTCGCCGCCTATTACGCACAGCAAAAATAACGGACGCATGATGAAAAAAATAATTACTCTGGCTGCTGTCCTGGGCGCCGCAAGTATTTCTTTCGCCGCGCATGCCGCCGGCGATATCGAAGCCGGTAAGGCTGCAGTAGCAAAATATAATTGCGCAACTTGCCACGGCGCCGATTTCAATTCACCAATCGATCCTACCTATCCGAAGCTGGCTGGCCAGCATCATGATTATCTGCAGCATGCATTGATCGCCTATAAGCGCGGCAATGCCGCCGATGTGATGAATGGTCGCAGCAATCCGATCATGGGCGCGCAAGTGGCGCCCTTGTCGGAGCAGGACATCATTAATATCGCGGCCTATCTGAGCAGCTTGCCCGGTTCGCTGGTTGTGCGTAAATAATAGGTAGCAGCGGGCTGTAACCAAATAAGCGACAGCGACGACTAGCGTCGCTGCTTCAAAAAATCTCCGGGCAATTTATTGGTATTGTTCCAGCCAATGCGCGTATGGCGCAGGCAAAGTCCACGATGCGCGCTCGACATTGAGTTCTTTCGCCGCGAAATAGGTCCAGTGCGGATTGGCCAGATGTGCGCGTCCTATCATGACGACATCTAGCTGCTGTTCTTCGACTACACGCTTGGCGATCTCCGGTGTGCCAAAGCCCCACGCCGACGACACCGGCACGTCAGCCTCCCGACGAACACGTTCTGCGATCGGCCCCATAAATGCTGGCCCCCAGGGAATCGATGTTTGGGGAATTGTAAATCCGACGCTGACACTGATCATATCCATGCCGGCCTTTTTAAAATCGCGTACCAGACCGATTGATTCGAGCAGCGTTTGCTCATCACGCCCGTCGTACTCGATCACACCGAAGCGCACGGTCAGCGGCAGGTTTTCTGGCCAAACTTCGCGCACGGCACGCAATGTCTCTAACAGAAACCGTGCACGGTTCTCGACGCTGCCGCCGTAAATATCGTCACGATGATTCGAATGTTGAGAAAAGAAACTCTGCGCCAAATAGCCGTGCGC
This sequence comes from Herbaspirillum sp., assembly GCA_035568435.1. GTDB lineage: Bacteria > Pseudomonadota > Gammaproteobacteria > Burkholderiales > Burkholderiaceae_D > Herbaspirillum. The sequence continues at coordinate 7,264 of DATMOE010000039.1, forward strand.
GAAATGCAGTTCCAGCCATTCGAAACCAACGTCACGTGCACGCACGGCGGCGTCAACAAAGTTCTGACGTACGCGGGCAATGTCTTCCAAGGTCATCGCCCGTGGTTGTTTCGGCAGACCTTTTCCATATGCGATGGCTGATGGTGCAATGGTTTGCCAACCTCGCGCATCTCCCTCATCGATATGATCGTCGCCTTCCCATGGCCGGTTGGCACTGGCCTTGCGTCCTGCATGGGCGATTTGTATCCCCGGCACTGAACCTGCTGCCTTGATTGCCTGTACGACCGGCACGAACGCTTGTGCCAACGCGTTATTCCAGATGCCGGTGCAGCCAGGCGTAATTCGTCCTTCTGGTGCAACGGCAGTCGCTTCGACAATCACCAGTCCGGCGCCGCCGCGCGCCATGCTGGAGTAATGCGATAGATGCCAGTCGTTGACCAGGCCATCGACGGCCATGTATTGGCACATCGGGGGGATCGCGATGCGATTGCGGAGAGTAACGTCTTTGAGTTTGAACGGCTGAAATAGAGCGGACATGGTGACCTTCAGTAAATTGATAATATTGCTTCGTTCCTACGACGCCACGAGAGGAGCAAAAGCACTCCTCTCGAATGGGGATCAATGGCCGAGGTGCTTGTCGAAGAATTGCGTGATTTCTGCGAATGCCGCCTTGTCCTCAGGCACGCGATCATCTATTTGGTACTGAGCGTGCGACATTCCGTCAAAAACTTCGAGCTGTGCATCGACGCCGGACTGCTGAAGCTTCTGGTGCACGCGGACCGTGTTGCTGAGCAACAAGTCGCGTGTTCCGGTGGTCAGGATCGCCGGTGGAAAGCCATGCATATCTCCGTAGACGGGCGAGAGCAGCGGGTCCTTCAGATCATGACCGTTGGCGTAGACAGCGGCCGCGGCATGGCAGAATCCATTGGGCGACACTAGTACGTTGTCGACCTTTTCGTTCGTGTAGAACGAGTCGCCCGTCTTCGTCAGGTCGGACATCGGCGTACCGGGCGCGATCGCCCCCGGCATTTTCAGTCCTTCCTGCTTCGCGCGCAGCATCAACTCAAGCACGAGCGCGCCGCCGGCCGAGGTTCCGAATACGCCCACATTCTTCGAGTCGTTCGTCTGGAGCAGCGATTTATACACCGTCTCGACGTCGTCGAGCGCCGCGGGGAAATAAGCCTCGGGCGGCATGCGGTAGTCGACCGAAATGACCTTGTAGTGTCCAAGACCCGCCATCATGATGGCCTCGCCCGTACCCGACTCGCCAGGGAAAAGCTCATAGCAGCCGCCATGGATATGCAACAGTACTTTGTCGCGATGTTCGGGCGGAATATCGTTGGACGTCACGATGTGTACCCTCACGCCGTTGATGATCGATGCCTGCACCGTCACGTCCAGACGCTCGCGCATGGCGGGGAGCGTTTGCATGACCTTTGCGGCCTGCGCGTCGGCAGCCGTTCTCCATTGCTCGCCCGTCGTCCACAAGACATTCCAGGCGGGGTTGAGTGGCGCCGCGATGAGCTTTTGCAATTGGGGGCTGACTTCCGTCGGCACCGGAATGGTCTTCGCGGGCACTTGGCGGGGCGCAAGCGTGCCGTCGTCGGCAAGCGCCGCGCCGGAAACTGAGGCGAAGGCGGCGCACGTGAGCAGGAGGAATTTAGTGGGCTTCATGGTTGAACTGTCTCCGGTTCTGGTTTAGGCGGCTACCTGATAGACCTTGCGGCTGACTTCCGGCGTGACGTCGCCGTGCTCGCCCAATGCGATCATACCGTGCTCCGTCAGTTTCGCCATCAGCGTGTCGATGGAGCC
>DATMOE010000040.1:0-7526 GCA_035568435.1 Herbaspirillum sp.
ACGAGTAATGTGTCGAGATGAGGGCATGCGTCAAAAATTGTGCGATCAGGGGTAATGCTCAAGCCGCTGGATGACTGGATTAAGCCGCGTGTGGTGGCGATGGTTAGAATTTCATATTCGCATTCCCCATTGCTTAATATCTTCACTTCAGAAAATGCATCGCTCGGTGCAGCAAGATCCAGCATTTGACAGCGTGGAAACACAAGCAGGCCAACGGTAATTTTGCGTTTGGCCAAGTTCCATCGAAAGGATTGAGAACGTCGATTGTGCGCTTTATTAGTCATAGCTAGTTATGCCGATTCATATAGGTTGGCAAATCTGCTGTGGAAAATAAAAGGCGCTTGAATGCGCCTTTTATAAACGCAACTTTCGCCAACTATTTATACTGCAGCGGCCTTATGAATTGCCGTGATTTGCGCGGTTGTGTAGCCAAGCTCTGCCAGCACCTCGTCAGTATGTTCGCCGAGTAAAGGTGATGGCGTGATTTCTACCGTTGCGCCCGACATCTTGACCGGACTGCCGACGGTCAGATATTTTCCACGCACCTTGTGATCGACTTCAACGATACTTTTGCTTTTGCGCAGCGATTCGTCGTAGGCAATTTCCTTCATCGACAACACTGGGCCGCAAGGGATATCGAATTTACGCAGGATTTCGATCGCTTCGAACTTGTTCTTATCTGCCAGCCAAGATTCGATGTAAGCGAAAATATCGAAAATCTTATCTTGCCGTGCTTTCGCGGTAGCGTAGGCAGGATCGGTGACCCATTCCGGTTTACCGATGGCCTTAGCGGTCGCTTCCCAGGCAGTGCCCTGGATTGTGAAATAAATATAGGCGTTTGGATCTGTTTCCCAGCCTTTGCATTTGAGCATCCAGCCAGGCTGGCCCCCGCCGCCTGCGTTACCGCCGCGTGGCACGACATCGGTGAAGGTGCCGTTCGGATACTGCGGGTATTCTTCCAGTACGCCAGTACGTTCCAGACGTTGCTGGTCACGCAGTTTGACGCGGCACAAATTCAATACGGCATCCTGCATCGATACGGCCACTTTCTGACCGAGACCCGTCAGGTGACGATGCTGGAGTGCCGCGAGAATGCCGATGGTTAGATGCATGCCGGTATTGCTGTCCCCCAGTGCTGCGCCGCTGATGGTCGGTGGGCCGTCCCAGAAACCGGTGGTAGTTGCCGCCCCGCCGGCTGCTTGCGCAACGTTGTCGTAGACTTTCAAATCTTCGTAGAAATGGCCGTCGCTGAAACCCTTGACCGATGCCAGGATCAGGCGAGGATTTAGTTTCTGGATGTGATCCCAGGAGAAACCCATGCGGTCCAGTGCCCCCGGTGCAAAGTTTTCAATCATGATGTCTGACTGACGAATCAGCTTTTCCAAAATTTCTTTGCCTTCTGCTTTTTTCGTGTCGAGCGTGAGCGAACGCTTGTTGCTGTTCAACATGGTGAAGTACAGCGCGTCTACGTCGGGAATATCGCGTAGTGACGTGCGGGTGGCGTCGCCCGCACCAGGACGTTCTACCTTGATGACGTCAGCGCCAAACCATGCCAGTTGTTGTCCGCAGGCAGGTCCAGCCTGTACGTGGGTGAAGTCGATAATCTTGATGCCGTCTAATGGCTTACTCATGATATGCATTTCCTTTCAATCGTTGACTTGTCTGGATTAGCAAATCCTGGCATTTTTGGTATGGCCAGAAAATGCACAATCTACGTAAAGATCATCATCTTCAACACCGTGACGTGGTTTGCACAAGGCGAGTTGTTAATGATTAAAAAGGATTCTGCCTAGGATAATTTGCCATTTCTACGTCTATTTTTTCTTTGTCCGCTGAGGTTTTTAGTACGTCCGAATATGCGTGTTGATATGGCTTAATATGAGCATTAAGCAAAAAACGGTCACGCGTAGATATCCATGTATATTGATGTCTTCATCAAAGCGCGCACTTATACCGGCCGACGCCAACAACCTCTATGTGGAGGATTAAACAATGACGCTGCTTATACTGGGGTTGCTGATCTTTCTGGGTGTGCACTCGATCCGCATCGTCGCCGAGCCCTGGCGCGCAACGCAGATTGCCCGCATCGGCGAACGCGGCTGGAAAGGATCGTTCGCGCTTGCTTCGGCAATCGGGCTGGCGCTGATCGTCTGGGGCTACGGGCTGGCGCGCGCGCACCCGGTAATCCTATGGGCGCCGCCAACAGCGGCCAGGCATATCGCCGCGCCACTGACCGCGCTGGCCTTCATCCTGCTCGCGGCGGCGTACGTACCGCGCAATCGCATCAAGACCGTTATCGGCCACCCGATGCTGGCGGGCATATTCATCTGGGCTTTGGCGCATCTGCTCGCAAACGGCACCCTGTCCGCCGCGATACTGTTCGGCGCCTTCCTGGTCTGGGCTGCACTGGATTTCACGTCGGCGCGCCGCCGCGACCGGCTGACGGGGACGCTCTATCCCGCAGGAACAATCGCGCGCGATGCCACCGCTATTGCTATCGGACTCGCGGGTTGGGTGTTGTTCGCATTCCTGCTGCACGGGTGGCTGATCGGCGTGCAGCCGTTTGCACGTATGCACTAAATGTCAAATACCAGTTATCTGACGATGACTGCAACCTCGACGAATTGGTCGAGTGCTTAGGCGCCGCTGGGCTCACATTCGATCGGTCTTTTTATGCCGCATTGTTTTCGGGTAATACATAGCGCGCTGCACTTTGTTCTCTTGCTGGTTATTTCTATGACGCGTGATGGCCATAGCGCTTCCCTTCCGGTATTTTCGGGTTCGACGCCTGATTACATAAATCATCGCGACCGCGATTACACATTTCAAAAGTTCGCCTTGCGTTACTGGCTCATTCATCCACTCCGCAATGGTTTCGAGAAACATCTTCCATCCTATTTAAGTTGGCGAAATAACCCGGCGGCAATTTAAGTATTTAAAGCGACCGGCGTCGCCAAACCCTGCTTCAAAAGAATCCTCTAAAGCTACGCCATAACCATGAAATGCACTGCCGACAAATACGCCATTGACGCGATCAATCGCAATCATTCTTAACATTTCTTTACGTTTTTTCGTGTTTATGTCTTTGGACAACATTCATTTTCTGTAGCAATGCGCCGCTATAATCATTTACACATCACAAAAATATTAAAGAAAGATACGCAAATGGGGACGCTCACACGCATTGGAATCACTTTTTTGTTTGGACTACTTTCAATCTCGACAGCGTTTGCTCAGCAAACTGCGATCGACGGTGTGGGATTCAAGCTCGGCGACGATGTGCAAACGGTCAAGGCTGCATTGAAGACCGAATTTCGATCTCAACGATGATGGCGTTCAAATCATCTTCATCACGCGATAACATCTTCACTCTCGGTCAAGAACATCCCTATGAAAAATATTATTTCGGCAGCCCTTTTATTAGCTGATGATCCTCCCACAAAAAAATAGTCGCCAAAATTGGAATTTTCTTGATTTCTATTAAGAAAAGTTTTACAGGCCACAAAGCAACAACGTCCAACCTAAATCACGATATCCCGATGCACGGATGGTTTGCGCGTCAGCAGCAGGGATAATTTTCTCAATGCCGCCGCCAAGCGGGTGCGATCCCTGATACCGCCTAGCGAGATGCGGATGGCATTGGGAGGTTTGGGGCCGATATAGAAGGCGTCCGAGGATGTCACGGCCAGACCTTCTGCGCGTGCGGTGCGGGCGAGCTCCTGAGAGGTCCAATAGCTCGGCAAGGCAAGCCATACATGGACGCCCCCGCCTGAGAAGTGGAGCGTGCTCTCCAATATTTGCCGGGTCAACTCTTGCCGGGCGCGCGCCTCGGCCTGCACGCCCGCAAGTAGCTGGATCGCCGATCCATCGTGTATCCATTGCGTCGCCAAAGCCGTCGTCAGCGGCGTCGTCATCAAGGCAAACGCTCTTAAGGCCACAAGGAATCTTTCCCGGCTCTGCGCATCGGGCAATAGGACGAATGCTGTCCGCAGGCCAGGGCTCAGACATTTGGAAAGCGTCGAAATATAGGTGACCTGTTCGGGCGCAAAACGCGCCACGGGCGGAGGCGCATCGTCGGCCAGCAGCCAATAAGGGTCGTCCTCAATGATTTTGACACCGCATGTCGTGGCGGTGAGCGCGATCTCATGCCGCCGCTGTGCGGGCATCGTCCGCGTGGTCGGGTTTTGGATCGTTGGATTGAGGTAGAGCAGGCGCGCACCGTGCTGGCGGCACGCTTTTTCCAACGCATCGGGCCGCAGCCCCGCATCATCCGTCTCCGCGGCCACGATGCGACGCCCCAACTGCGCCGCCGCCAATCGCAGCCCTGGGTAGACCGCCGGTTCGCTCACAATGACATCGCCCGGCTTGGTGAGGGCGAGTATCAGTGCCGCCAGCGCAGACTGCGCGCCGGCGCAGACCACGATACGTTCCGGCTCGACGCTGTTGAACATCGGCGTAAGCCATGCCGCGCCTGCTGCGCGATCCGCCTTGCTGCCACCGCCCAGATGGTAGGTCATCAACAGGTCGGTGTCGCTATGCATCAATACCTGCGACAACCCCTGTTTCAGCAAATCGTCAAAATCCACGTCCGCGGGCGGCGGTGGAATGTTCACGCTCAGATCGAGCATTTGAGACAGTTCGACTTTGGGGGCGGCGACGTAGGTGCCCAGCGCGCCATGCGCTTGCAGCAGATTGCGGCGCTTCGCTTCGTCATAGGCCCGCGTCACCGTGGTGAGATCCACCTTGAGCAGCGCGGCCAAGCGGCGTTGCGGCGGCAGGCGATCGCCGGGGCGTAAAAGGTTATCGGAAAGCGCACGCTCGATGAAGCCGACGATCTGCAGGTAGCGAGGCCCCGCCTGGTGGACGAAATCGCCAATCCAGGCGACTGTTTGACTGCCTTCTTGTATGGATTTTGGCTGGGTCATTTTGTCATAATGTATGGGTATTGTTTTTAATTATTATGCATACAAGCACCACCTTTATCCACACATTTCATACCTTGTATGCGTATCTTTCATTTTAGCAAGCATGTGGGGCGCTTTCTGTGCTGCGCAATACTCCTTTCGCTAGGCGGCTGCAGCATGGCGCTGTTCACCCCCCAAGGCGACATCGGGGCGCAGGAAAAGACCTTGATCCTCGTCGCGCTGGGCTTGATGTTGCTGGTTGTCATTCCAGTCATCGCACTGACGCTGTATTTCGCTTGGCGCTATCGCGCCTCGAATACCAAAGCGACGTATGCACCCAAGTGGGCCCATTCCACCACAATCGAAGTCATCGTATGGGCCGTCCCTTGCGTGATCGTGGCTTTTCTGGCCGTCCTCATCTGGCGCACCACCCACTCCCTGGATCCGTACCAGCCGCTGAAGTCAGAGGTCGCGCCGGTCCACGTTGAAGTAGTCGCGCTGAATTGGAAGTGGTTATTCATTTATCCCGATTACGGCGTGGCCTCGGTCAACAAGCTCCCGATACCCGTCGATACGCCGATCGATTTCCAAATTACGGCAGAGTCGTTGATGAATTCTTTCTTCATTCCGCAGCTCGGCAGCCAGATCTATGCCATGCCGGGTATGCAAACCCAGTTGCATCTGATTGCCAACAGTCCGGGGGTCTACCCCGGGATGTCCTCGGCCTTTAGCGGCCCCGGTTTTTCCGATATGCATTTCGACACGGTCGCCACCAGCCGGCAAGACTTCGACAACTGGATTGCGCAAGCCAAGAAATCGCCGCTGACGCTGAACCAGGCAACTTATCAAGCGCTTGAGCAACCCAGCAGCAAAAACCCGGTGGCTTTCTACGCAGGCGTCGATCCGGGCTTGTTCAATGGCGTCATCAACCAATACATGCACATGCCTGATCACGGCACAAGCGGCATGTCCATGACTCAGATGAACATGCAACCCACACACCAGCCTGCGGAGTAGTCACTATGTTTGGAAAATTAACCCTTGATGCCATTCCGTACCATGAGCCGATCATCATGGGTACGCTGGCGGTCGTCGCGCTTCTCGGCGCCCTGTTACTGGGCGCGATCACGTACTTCGGCAAATGGAAGTACCTATGGACGGAGTGGTTCACTTCCGTCGACCACAAGCGCGTCGGCACGATGTATATCATCCTTGCGCTGATTATGCTGCTGCGCGGCTTCGCCGATGCGCTCATGATGCGCATGCAACAGGCCATCGCGTCTAACGACGCCGCCGGCTACCTGCCGCCGCATCACTACGATCAAATCTTCACCGCCCACGGCGTGATCATGATCTTCTTCGTGGCGACGCCTTTCATTATCGGACTGATGAATGTCGTCGTGCCGTTGCAGATCGGTGCGCGCGATGTGGCTTTTCCGTTTCTCAATTCGCTCGGTTTTTGGCTCTCCGCGATGGGCGCAGTGCTGGTGATGTTGTCGATGTTCGTCGGCGACTTTGCCGCCACCGGCTGGGTTGCCTACCCGCCGCTATCGGAACTCGGCTACAGCCCCACGGTCGGCGTCGACTATTACATATGGGCGCTGCAGATATCCGGCTTGGGAACGTTACTTACGGGCGTTAATTTCGTTGTCACCATTCTGCGGATGCGCGCGCCGGGCATGAATTTGATGAAAATGCCGGTTTTTGTCTGGACCGCATTGATCACCAACATCCTGATCGTCGCCGTGTTCCCCGTATTGACCGCCACGCTGGCGCTGCTGGCCGCCGATCGTTATCTCGACATGCATTTCTTTACCAATGAGCTTGGCGGCAACGCCATGATGTACATCAACCTCATCTGGGTCTGGGGCCATCCCGAGGTCTACATCCTGATCCTGCCGTGCTTCGGCGTGTTTTCCGAGATCATCTCCACCTTCTCGGGTAAACCCCTGTTCGGCTACAAATCGATGGTCTACGCGACATGCTCTATCGGCGTCCTATCGTTTTTCGTCTGGCTGCATCATTTCTTCACCATGGGTTCGGGCGCGAACGTCAATGCGTTTTTCGGGATCATGACGTCCATCATCTCCATCCCGACCGGCGTGAAATTGTTCAATTGGTTGTTCACCATGTTCCGCGGCCGGATTCGCTACCATTCGGCGACCCTCTGGACCATCGGCTTCATGGTCACGTTCGCCGTCGGCGGCATGACGGGCGTATTGCTGGCAGTGCCTGGCGCCGACTTTGTGTTGCATAACAGCCTGTTTCTGGTGGCGCACTTCCATAACGTCATTATCGGTGGCGTCGTATTCGGCTGCCTGGCAGGTCTGAGCTTCTGGTTCCCCAAGGTATTTGGCTTCACGTTGAATGAATTTTGGGGCAAGGTGTCTTTCTGGTGCTGGCTGGTGGGCTTTCTGTTGGCCTTCATGCCGCTGTATGTACTCGGCTTCGAGGGCATGACCCGCCGCATGAATCACTATGCGGTGCCTGGCTGGCATCCCTGGTTGGTGGTGGCGTTGTGCGGCGCAGTCATCATCTTCGCCGGCATTATTTCAACGATCATCCAGCTCGCCGTCAGTATCCGCAACCGTGAAGCGTACCGCGACCTGACCGGCGATCCTT
>DATMOE010000041.1:0-5893 GCA_035568435.1 Herbaspirillum sp.
CGTCGGTATAAGCAGCGGCATTGACGATCAAATCCGGTTTAATGGCGCGGATCACATCGCGCACCTGATCGAGATCGCTTAAATCCATTGCGGTGCGCGGGAAAAAAATGACTTCTCCCAGCGCTTGAAGATTCAAGGCCAGTTCGCTGCCGATTTGGCCGCTTTGGCCGGTTAGAAGGATTTTCAATTTTGATGCAAGGTGATCATGCCCGGCGTTGAAGCCGTCGTCGCGCAAGGCTCGTCGTCGAATGCCGTATCGCCGTTCGGATCGGGCTGGCCGCTGGCTTTCAGTCCGGCAAAGTCGAATAGATTGCGATCCATCAAGTGCGAGGGCGCGACAGTGGATAAGGATGCAAAGATGTTGTCGACGCGGCCTTTGTGCGTTTTTTCCCATTCGCGCAGCATGTTTTTGATTTGTTTGCGTTGCAGGTTTTCCTGGCTGCCGCACAGGTCGCAAGGGATGATCGGGAATTGTTTGACTTCGGCGTAGCGGATCAGATCGGCTTCTTTGACGTAGGCCAAGGGCCGGATCACGATTTGTTGGCCATCGTCGGATTGCAGTTTCGGCGGCATGCTTTTGAGTTTGCCGCCGAAAAACATGTTCAGGAAAAAAGTTTCCATGATGTCGTCGCGATGGTGGCCCAGCGCTATTTTTGTTGCGCCCAGTTCGCCGGCGACGCGGTACAAAATGCCGCGCCGCAGCCGCGAGCAGAGCGCGCAGGTGGTTTTGCCTTCTTCCACCACCCGTTTGACGATGCTGTAGGTGTCCTGGTTTTCAATGTGATAGGCGACACCGAGTTTGCCTAGATACTCAGGCAGGATATGGGCCGGGAAGTTGGGTTGCTTCTGGTCTAGATTGACGGCTACGATGTCGAATTCGATCGGGGCCCGTTCGCGCAGCGTGAGGAGGATGTCGAGCAGGGCGTAGCTGTCTTTGCCGCCGGACAGGCAGACCATGACCTTGTCGCCATTTTCGATCATGTTGTAATCGCCGATGGCTTGGCCTACCTGCCGGCACAGGCGTTTGTGCAGCTTGTTGTTTTCGTGCGCGATTTTTTCCATCTGCTTGTGGCTATGCGCGGCAGATGCGGCAGCCGGCGCTGCCTCGTTTTCGATCAAAGCGGTCGACATTTACACACCCTCTTTCACGCGAAATACTTCGACGCCGACCGAGGCGCAATCGGGATAGACGTCGGGTTTTTCAGTGGAAACGCGTACTGCGCGGACTTTCGGATGCGCCAGCATGGCCTTGACGACATCGTCGCATAAAGTTTCCTGCAAATGAATATGGCCTTGCGCCATGCGCTTGGCAATCGTGCTGCGGATGAAATCGTAATCCACCACTTCATCGAGCGAATCTTCTTTTGGCGTCGATAAGACCAGTGGGATAAATAGATCGACATTGATCAGGATGCGTTGCTCGCCTTTCTTTTCGAATTCGTGCACGCCGATATTGATCAGGACTTCGTAATCGCGCAGAAACAGTCGGCGGCAATCGTTCAGACCGGCGTAGGAGAGGGAGGGCAGCATAGAAGGGTCAGTAAAGTGAATGGGTTAATTAGTAACAACGTAGGGGGGCGTTATTGTGCGAGAAACATCACGTCGCGCGGCAGGGGAATCAGATGCTGGCCGCCGTCCACCACCAGGGTGGCGCCGGTGATGGCGCCGGCAGCGGCGAGGTAACAGACTGCTGCTGCGATGTCCTCCGGCATGCTCGATTTGCCGAGCGGCGTGACGCCGTGGGCATTGGTAAAACCGGTGCTGCTTTGGTCGCCGGACGGCATCGTCAGGCCGGGTGCGATGCCGACCACGCGCAGTTTCGGCGCCAGTGCTTGCGCCAGCATGGTGGTGGCAGTATGCAGGGCGGCTTTCGATAGTGTGTAGGACAGGAAATCGGGATTCAGATTAAACAGTTTCTGGTCCAGCAAATTGATGACCACGGCTTGCGCGCCGTCCGGTGTGGCGGCATGCAAGGCTTGCGCCAGTATCAGCGGCGCGGTCAGATTGGTATGCATGTGGGCATCCAGCCGGGCGCTGCCGAAAGTGGCGGCGGTATCGTGTTCGAACATGGATGCATTGTTGACCAGGCAACTGATCGGTCCCAGGACAGCGGCGCGTTGCAGCAAACCGGGTAGCTGGTTCGGATCGGCCAGATCGGCTTGGATTGCCAGCGCGCGCCGGCCCAGGGCCTCGATCTCGCGCACGGTTGCCTGCGCTTCCGGCCCGGAATGGCGATAGTGCAAGGCGATATCCCAGCCTTGGCGCGCCAGCGCGAGTGCGATCACCCGCCCGATGCGTTTGGCGCCGCCGGTGACCAGGGCGACTTTTGGTGCGACTTTTTCTGGATCGGTATTCATGGTTTCCAATACAATACGGCGATGCAACTGCAACTACCCACGCCTTCCGGCGACGCGCTCGCCGCCTCCCGTTCCCTGCAACGTCTGATTGTCGATGAAATCCGTCGGCAACAGGGATGGATTTCGTTTGCACGTTACATGGAGTTGGTGCTGTATGCGCCGCATTTCGGTTATTACAGCGGCGGAGCGGAAAAACTGGGTAAAGACGGTGATTTTACAACCGCGCCGGAACTTTCGCCGCTTTTTGGCGCAACGCTGGCCCGGCTGGCCGGCGAGATGTTCGCCCAGAGCGCACCGGCCATTCTTGAGTTCGGCGCCGGCAGCGGCAAGCTGGCCTGCGATATTCTGACGGAATTGAAGGCTGCGGGCGTCCCGCTGCAGTGTTATCTGATTATCGAAGTGTCGCCGCAATTGCGTGCCAGACAGCAACAAACGCTGGCGGCTTTTCCGAATGTGCAGTGGCTCGATCGCTGGCCGGCGCACTTTTCCGGCGTGGTGATCGGCAATGAAGTGCTCGATGCGATGCCGGTGTCGCTGGTGGTTAAAGGCGCCGATGGTTGGTATGAGCGCGGGGTTGCTTGCGTTGATGCCGGCGCAGATGGCGACGGGCGCGGCGCTGTGTTTGAATTTTCCGACCGTCCTTGCGCGCCGTCGCTGATCGCTCAGATTCCCGATGCAGACGATTTGCCGATTGGCTATCTGACCGAAGTGCATCCGGTCGCCGCGGCGTTCATGCGCTCGTTGGCGGCGCTGTTGCTGGGTGCGGAGGGTGGCGCGCTTGCGCTATTGATCGATTACGGCTTTCCGGGGCATGAGTATTATCTCGGCCAACGTTCGCAGGGGACGCTGATGTGCCATTACCGGCATCACGCGCATCCCGATCCTTTTTATTTGCCGGGTTTGCAGGATGTGACCGCGCATGTGGATTTCACTGCCATGGCGCAGGCAGCGGTGGATGGCGGGCTGGATTTGCTGGGGTATACCAGTCAGGCCGGATTTCTGCTGGGGGCCGGTATTGGTGATTTGCTGTTGCGCACGCCGCCTTCGCTGGCGGCGCAGTATCTGCCGCAGGCCAATGCGGTGCACAAGCTGATTTCGCCGGCGGAGATGGGGGAGTTGTTCAAGGTGCTGGCGGTAGGTCATCGGGTTCAATGGCCTGAACGTCTGTTGCAGCATGACCGTAGTTATCGCCTTTAAAGGATAAAAATGATTCGCTGGGTATTGGTGATTTTTCTGGCGCTGGTGATTTTTTCCCAGTTGCTGCCCTGGCTGGAAAAATTGGGGGTCGGGCGTTTGCCGGGGGATGTGCGTTTTACCTTGTTCGGCCGCCATTTTTCGTTGCCGTTTGCGTCGACGATTTTATTGTCGACGGTGGCTTTTCTGCTGGGACGATTCTTATAGGAAATGCTGTTCAGTTAAGCCGTCGTCTTTGGGGTGTGGCGGGCTGTTGTACTCCGTTCGTGTCATTCCGGCCTGCGGCCTCCCTTCTTTACCTCACTGCGCACAACATCCCGCCACACCCCAAAGACGGCGGCTTAACTGAACGGCATTTTTCTAACCGCGTTTCAAGTCGCGTTCTTCTTTGAGCATTTTGGTCTTGATCCGGTTGCGCTTGAGCGGCGATAAATATTCGACGAATACTTTGCCTTTCAGGTGATCCATTTCGTGCTGGAGACAGACCGCCAGCAACCCTTCCGCTTCCACTTCAAACGATTTGCCATCGGCATCGACCGCGCGGGCCTTGATGCGCGCCGGACGTTCCACGCCGTCATAGATGCCGGGTACCGAAAGGCAGCCTTCGTCGTAGATTTTCTTTTCTTCACTGACCCAGAGGATTTCAGGATTGATGAATACCTGTAGCTCTTTACCGGTTTCGGATATATCCAATATCAGCAGTTGTTGATGGACATCGACCTGCGATGCGGCCAGACCGATGCCCGGCGCGGCGTACATGGTTTCGGCCATGTCGGCGATTAATTGTTTGAGGCGCGCATCGAATGCGGTGACCGGTTTGGCCACTTTATGCAAGCGTGGATCGGGATAGCGGAGGATAGATAAAAGGGCCATGCGTCTTCAGTTAAACAACAGTCATTTATAAGATACGGCCGGGTTTTGCCAGTTTAAATTTCTGGAAAAATCGATAGCATGTCGGCGTTGCGGAATGGAAAAAGCCGGAGAAACGGCTGAGCTTGTGCCATTTATATACATATAGTCATCGCTGCAGATATTGTGTCCCCCGCCGTTTGCCAGGTTCATGTGCGATGACATTTCTTTCATCAATTTACGAACTGAGGCGGTAAACATGAAAAATTTTATCACAGGTAGGGGTGACGATCTCGCGGCAGCCGGCGCGTGGATTCGGCTGGCGCATGCAAGAGACGGCCTCGGTGCCGCCGGTGCGCGCAGTTTGCTGGCGCGATTCGGGCTGCCGCAGCATATCTTTGCGGCCTCCCGCGCGGCCTTGCTGGAGGTGCTATCTGCGCGCCATGCGGATGCGGTACTGGCCGCGCCGACGGCCGCCATGCTGGCGCTGATCGAGCGGACCTTGGCCTGGCTGGCGGAACCGGGCGGCGCGCATCATTTGCTGACATTGGCCGATGCCGCTTATCCGCCGTCATTATTGACGATTGCGGACCCGCCGTTGTTGCTGTACGCGATTGGACAGCCCGCCTTGCTCAAGCAACCGGCGGTGGCCGTGGTGGGCAGTCGTAATGCGAGCCATCAGGGTTTGCTGCATGCGGAGCGGTTTTCAGAGGCATTGAGCCGTGCCGGGCAGACGATTATTTCCGGCATGGCACTGGGCATCGATAGCGCGGCGCACGAGGGCGGCTTGCGCGGGTGCGGATCGACTGTGGCGGTGATCGGCACCGGTATCGATCTGGTGTATCCGTCGCGTAATCGAGCGCTGGCCGACAGAATCGCCCGGCAGGGCTGCATCGTCAGCGAATATCCGCTTGGCACGCCACCGCTGACCTTTAATTTCCCGCGCCGCAATCGCATCATTGCCGGGCTGGCCGGGGCGGTGCTGGTGGTGGAAGCGGCATTGCGCTCCGGTTCGCTGATCACCGCGCGGGTGGCGGCCGATCAGGGGCGCGATGTGCTGGCGATTCCGGGTTCGATTCATTCGCCGATGTCTAAAGGGTGTCACGCATTGATCAAGCAGGGCGCCAAGCTGGTTGAGTCGGTGCAGGATGTGTTGGAAGAATTGCCGGGTTACGGCAATGGCAAGGGGGTTGCAATCGGCGCTGCAGTCGTTTCGGTTGCGGATCCGGCGGCCGCTGCTAGCACTGCGACCACTTCCGGCGATGACGGCTTATTGCAGTACGTGGGATACGACCCGATTACGCTGGATGCGCTGGCGCTGTGCAGTGGACAGAGTACGGCATCGCTGCAGGGTGAATTATTGATGCTGGAATTGGAGGGAAGGGTTGCGTTATTGCCAGGTGGTGCGTATTGCCGGATTGCTTGATGCTTGGATAGCGCGAACGGATAGGAAATTCACAGAGAGATGTAGACTAATGGATATGAGTACAAGA
>DATMOE010000042.1:0-7651 GCA_035568435.1 Herbaspirillum sp.
GTGAATGCAGCGACCAGATAATCGATTTCATCATCCGACAAAGCCAGCCCGAGTTCGGTATTGGCCGCTGCCAATGCCACTTTGCCGCCCTTCAATAAATCGATAAAGGCCAATGGTTTGGCATGCAGTTCCTGAAACAGACCGGCCGCCTGCGTCGCATCGCGTAATACGGTTTCCGTCATACGGTCATGCAATAACGCGGCGACTGCCGCAATGCCGGCATCCGACAAGTGCCGTGCACCGCCCAACAGACCCGATTTCACTTGCACCCGATAGCGCACTCCACGCTCGATGCGCTTGATTTGCGCCAGACCGCAATTATGCGCAATGTCGGTCGCTTTGCTGGCCCAGGGGGAAATCGTGCCGAAACGCGGAAT
Organism: Herbaspirillum sp.; assembly: GCA_035568435.1. Lineage (GTDB taxonomy): Bacteria > Pseudomonadota > Gammaproteobacteria > Burkholderiales > Burkholderiaceae_D > Herbaspirillum. The sequence goes on from DATMOE010000042.1 coordinate 378, forward strand.
CACGACGAAATCGTCGCCCTCCGCACTGCTCTCGCTGAAGACCTCGCCATAGGCTAACAAGCCATCCAGACGAGTCGCATCGGCTGCCGATAATGCGGCGATGCTATCGACAAAATGGTAAAACCGCCCGCTAATACCGGTAATAGCGGCATCGATTGCTTGCAACTGAGACAACAAAGCTTGAGTACGAAAGGCGGAAAGGGCATTTGAGCCCGGCAAAATCAACATGGCGAATGGGAGTTGAGGCAGCACGCTGCGGTTAAATCGGAAGCTTGCGCAATACGTAAAACAGGAAGCCGGGATTATACCGCGATGCCAGAGCAATAATCGGTCGGCGCTGCTTCATGCTGCTTCATACCGACGTAAAAAAGGCCGCTGCTTACACAGCGGCCCCACAGCGGCCCGAGCCTTGCTGCGCTTAAACCATTATTTCAGACGCAGATCGTTCTTTACCGCCTGAACACCCTTGACGCCGCGCGCCACTTCAGCAGCTTTGGCAGCGGCGGCAGTAGAGGCGACAAAGCCGCTCAACTGCACAGTGCCTTTATAGGTTTCGACGTGGATATCAGTGGCTTTCAATGTCGGTTCGCCCAAGATGGCGGTCTTGACCTTGGTGGTAATCACCGAGTCATCGATATATTCGCCGGTTCCTTCGTGGTGTTCGGTGGAAGCGCAGCCGACCAGCGAAAGCATGAATGCTGCAAAAAACAGTGTAGCGATGCGTTTGGATAAGGTCATGGCAACTCCTTGGATATTATGTAATTGGAATATTTGGCACGCAAATCAGTGCTGTACCATCAGATTACCGCCGAATAGTTAAGTTTCTGCTGCAGGAAAATAAATCCCTGCGCCAAAATCATGCGGCCCGCACTTGTATATGGCCGATTCGATGTATCATTCACGCCGCTCGAAAGGGGTCTATTCACAATTAATTACGACAACATCCATATCGTGACGCAACGACACACTAAAAAAATAGCCGTTATCGGCGCCGGTCTGAGCGGAATCTGCAGCGCCTATTTCCTGGCGCAAGCCGGTTACGAAGTCGCGCTGATAGAACAACACGGCAACGTCGCCGAACAAGCCAGCCTGGGCAACTCCGGCCTGATCGCCGCTGCCAGCCTGATGCCCTCGGCATCGCCCGGCTTACGTAAAAAAATTCTATCCAGCCTGTTTCATTCGGATTCGCCGCTCTTGTTTTCGCCGAGCTTGAGTCCGGCGCTTTGGCGCTGGTTGCGTAAATGGATGGCGCAATCGCAGTTGGAACGTTATCGCATCAATAAAACGCGCATGACGCAAACAGCGCTTTACGGCCATCAGTTGCTGCTCGATTTGCAGCAGCAGCATCAGATCGACTATCAAGCCACGGCCGGCGTCCTGCAAATTTTCCGCACCGAAGCACAACTGGCGGCGGCAACCAAACTGCGCACCATCCTGACCGATCTGGATATTACGCACAACGTGCTTGACGCCACACAAGTGCGCCAGCTTGAGCCGAATCTGAATGCTGCAACGGCATTGGCCGGAGGCTGGCATTTCCCGCAAGACGGCGCCGGCAATTGCCTGTTTTTTATCAAGCAAATGAAAGCCATCGTGCAGGCCATGGGCGTGCAATGCCATTTCATGCAAACTGTTACGGCCTTGCAGCCCAACGGCCAAGGCGTAGCGTTATTGATCGACGACAAACCAGTCCCCTTCGATGCCGTGGTGGTGGCTGCCGGCGCCGGCAGCAATAAGCTGCTCAAACCGCTGGGCATCCGCATACCGATTTACATCGCCAGCAGTTATGCGGCGGTGAGCGGCATCAAGAACCCGGAATTCGCGCCGCGTGGCGCACTCCTCGACACGGCTTATAAAACCGCCATCGTCCGTATCGACGAACGCATCCGCATCACCGGCATCACCGATTTACAGCCCGGCAGACGCGCGCGCGCGCCCAATCCGCAGGCCATGAAAACCTTGCTGAAGATTGCCGACGACTGGTATCCAGATGCCGCCAATTACAATCAGGCGAGTTTTTGGAATGGGAATGTGGCGATGCTGCCGGACGGCCCGCCGCTGATCGGGCCGACGCCGGTGCCGAACGTCTTCCTCAACATCGATGGCAACAGCGACGGCTGGGCCGGCGCCGTCGGCGCAGCCAGCGCCTTAGCCGATTTGATTGGACAACGCCAGCCGGAAATCGATATCAGCGGCTTACAACTGACGCGCTATCACTGAACCTGCAACTCAGGACACCGACTCAGGCACCAATTTCCCCGCTGCAATCGTAATCTTGCGTTGGCAACGCGCTGCAATCGAGGCGTCGTGCGTGACCAGCACCAGTGTCGAGCGATGCGCCTGGTTCAACTCGAACATCAAACGGATCACCGCGGCGCCGGTGACAGCGTCCAGGCTGCCGGTAGGCTCATCGGCAAACAATAAGGGCGGTTCCGTCACGAATGCACGCGCCAACGCCACGCGTTGCTGCTCGCCGCCGGACAGAAATTTCGGATAATGTTTCAGCCGTGCCGACAAGCCGACCCGTTCCAGCATCTGCAGCGCTTTTTCTTTAGCGCCGCTATCGCCGCGCAATTCCAGCGGCAACATGACGTTTTCCAGCGCATTCAAATGCCCCAGCAATTGAAACGACTGAAACACAAAACCCAGCCGCTCCTTGCGCAATGCCGCGCGACCATCCTCATCGAGCGCGAAAATATCGACGCCGTCAAGTTTGACCGTGCCCGTCGACGGCATATCCAGACCCGCCAACAGGCCGAGCAAGGTAGACTTGCCGGAACCGGATGCGCCGACGATGGCCAGCGTCGTGCCGGCCTGCACGGTAAAATCGATGTGATCGAGGATCGTCAGTTGTCCAGACGGCGCGCCGCTGTCGGCCACCGTCTTTGCCAGACGGGATACTGCGATAGCGGGATGAATATGGGAATTGGAAGCATCCAAAATAACTGTAGAGGATTCAGACATGCAATTAAAAGGACTCCGGGAAGTGATCGGATTAGTATTGGCTGCGGCCGCCATGCTGACGGCAAACGCTGCCTATTCTGCCCCAAAAACCGTGCTTGTGCTGGGCGATAGCTTGTCCGCGGAATATGGTCTGGTGCGCGGTACGGGCTGGGTTGCGCTGCTGCGGCAGCGGCTGGCCGAACAGAAAATCGACGCCAACGTGATCAACGCCAGCATCAGCGGTGACACCACCAGTGGCGGCAAAGCCCGTCTGACGCCGCTATTGGCGGCCAATCACCCGGATATATTGGTGCTGGAACTGGGCTCCAATGACGGCTTGCAGGGCCTGCCGTTGGCCGATACTGAAAAAAACCTGAACGCCATGCTGACGATGGCCAAAAACGTCAAGGCGCGCACGCTGGTGGTCGGCATGCGGATTCCACCGAATTACGGCCCTGTCTACACCGGTCAGTTTGCGCAGTTATTCGATAAAGTAGCGAAGGCGCATCACTCGGCGCTGGCGCCGTTTCTCCTGGCAGGCGTAGTGCAACAGCCAGCCCTGTTCCAGGCCGATCATCTGCATCCGACTGAACAGGCGCAGGGCATGTTGCTCGACAATGTGTGGCCTTATCTGAAGCCTTTGTTGCAAAAGTAATGCGGCAAAAGCAGGCGATAAAATAAGGTATAAAAAAACACTGGCGTACAAAATGTACGCCAGTGTTTTTTATTAAAACCGAAAATCGGATGAAAACTTATTCCGTCGCGCTAACCGGTCTAGCCGCCGCCTTCAGAATTTTCACTTTCGCTTTTTCTTTCAATACATTCAGATAGGCCAGCATTTCCTGCTGCGCCAGCGCCTCGGTGATCTGTTGCTGTTCGGCTTGCCGACGCGCCGCATCGGGCGTGGCTGGTTGCATTACTTTGCTGATGCGGAATATGTTGTATCCGTCACCCGGCAACGCCAGACCGACGAACGCCGGCAGTTTGGTGGTGTCGGCTTTCATCACCGCGTCCAACGACTCGGCGCCGATGTCTTGGCTCTTGACGCGCGAAATCGTTTTCTCGGCGGCAAAGCCGGTGCTATCGTCCTTTTGCTTGAGCGCCGCCAGCTTCGCTTCACCGGCTTGTTGCGCCAGCTTCGCTTCCTGCATCTGCGTCACGCGTTCGCGTACCGCGGCCTGCACTGCTTCAAACGGCTTGGTCGATTGCGGTTTGTACTCCACCACACGACCGGCGATCAACACATTCGGCGCAACCTCGATAGCCTCGGTATTGTGTTTGTTTTTGATGACATCGTCGGTGAACAAGGCCGTCAGGAATTTCTGATTGTTATACGGTAAGGTTTTGTCCAGTGCCGGATTCGGCACCCGCGTCACATTCGATGCAGTTGCCACTTTCAGCTTCAACTTATCGGCCGTCGGCTGCAGGCTGTCGCCCTGCTCATAAACCGTGTTGTTGAATACATCGGCCAATTCCGCAAATTTTTTCGACATCAGCTGCGTTTTAATCGTGCTGGCAATTTCCGATTTAACCTCGTCCAACGTCTTGAGAGAGCCCGGCTTGATACCTGTCAACTGAATGATGTGATACCCATAATCCGACAACACCGGCTGGCTGATCTGCCCCTGTTTCATCTGGAATACTGCATCTTCAAAAGGCTTGAGCATCATGCCTGGCGCAAAATAACCGAGGTCGCCGCCGTGTTCGGCAGAACCGGGATCTTCCGAATTGGCCTTGGCCAGTTTGGCGAAATCGGCGGGGTTCGCCGTTGCCTGCGCATACAATTTATCGGCCTTGGCCTTGGCGGCTGCCCTGTCAGCGGCGCTGGCGCCTTTTTTCAGGGCGATCAGAATGTGGCTTGCGCGACGCTCTTCGCTGGTGGTGTATTGCTTTTGATTCTGCTCGTAATACGATTTGATATCCGCATCGCTGACGCTGATCTGCGCGCCTGCGGCCGCATTATCGAGCACCAGGTATTCAATTTTGGCTTGTTCCGGCACTTGGAATTGCGCAGTGTTTTTGTCGTAATACGCTTTGACGTCCGCATCGCTCACCTTGACCTGTGCCGCATAAGCGTCCGGCTTGAACGTCAGTTGCTGTACGACGCGTTCCTGATCGTTCAGATCCGACAAGCGGGCCGCTACGGTTTTAGGCGCGAAGGCGGTGGACTGCACGGCGCTATTCAATTGTTGCACGCCCAGATCCTGCACCAGGCGGGCCTCATATAATGCTGGCGTCATGCCTTGCGCGCCAAGCAGCATCTTGTATTGATCGTTATCGAAACTACCGTCCGACTTGATCAGGCCGGGGATTGCCGCCAGCCTTTGCGCCAGCGAACGGTCTGAGACCTGCAATTTATCGCGCGCCACTTCGGCCAGCATCGCCCGTTGCGCGATCAGATTATCCAGCGAGGCGCGGCGCATTTCCGGCGTGTCCAGCAATTTGGTGTCGAACTGATCGCCGAACATCTGCCGCATTCTATCCATTTGCGCTCTCTGCGCGGCATCCCAATCCTGCTGTGAAATGTTTTCGCCGTTGACCTTGGCAACGGTATCGTCGCCGCCTGTCATGCGGGTATAGCTTTGCAATCCGAAAAACGCGAACGACGGGAAAATCAGAAGCAACAGCAGCAACTGCATCAAACGCCGATGATTACGAATAAAATCAAACATGGTCAACCGATCCCGGACAAATGACAAAAAAACGACTGAAAATAGGTGCTTTGCTTTAAAAAAGAAAGGCGAACTTTCGTTCGCCTCGATTTCGACTTTGACGGCGCTTTGACGGCATATACGCCGCCCATGGACGTGCGCGCCCGATTATACACAGTGATTTATGGGCTGTCACCACGACGGCGCCGGTCCGAAATACCCGGCGAAACCCTGCATAAAGCTGATCATGACAGCTGAGACTGCCGCAACTGTTCAAAAAAACACACCGCGGCGGCGGCGGCGACATTGAGCGACTCCATCGCGCCCAGATGCGGAATCACGATTTGTGTGGTGGCGCAATCCAGCAAGTCCTGCGCCACGCCCTGCCCTTCATGTCCGAATAACCAGGCGACCGGCTGGCGCAGATCGGCCTCGAACAAGCTGGTCTGGGCATACGAGCTGGTCGCCAGCAGCGGCACCTTGGCTTGCCGTGCATACGCCGGCAAATCGACATTCTCGAAAATTTCCAGTAAAAAATGTGCGCCCATACCGGCCCGCAACACTTTCGGCGACCAGGCCGATGCCGTACCGGCGGAACAAAATATTTGCCGGATACCAGCCGCTGCGGCGCTGCGCAGAATCGAGCCCAGATTGCCCGGGTCCTGCAGGTTATCGAGCAGTACCGCCGATTGCGTCAGCATCTGCGGCAAGACCGGCTGCGGCACGCTAATGACAAACAATAAGCCGACGCCATGCTCGACCTGGCTTAAGCCCGCATACAGCGCATCCGGCAACACGATGCACATTGCGCGAGCGGTGTCGCATTGCGCCAGAATCGCCGCTACTTCTGGATTGCCGCGTCCACTTTCGGACACAATGCATAATTGCGGCCGGCCCACAGCTTGCAAATAGCTTTGCGCCAGATGCACGCCATCGAGCAGGCTACGGCCGGCTTTGCGCCGTGCCGCGCTGCTGCCGGCCAATTGCTTCAGTTCTTTGTAAAGTGGATTGTCGCGCGAGCTGATGATCTTCACGTTCGCGCTCGCATTCGCACTCGTATCGCCACCATGCGCGTTCACGCTGTTTCCACGCGCGGTAACAAGGCCCGCACCGGCGCATACGATTTGCGGTGTACCGGCGATACGCCATGCAGTCGCAGGCGTTCCAAATGCAGCGCCGTCGGATAGCCCTTGTGCTGATCAAATGCGTAATGCGGATAAATCAAATGCAATTCGCGCAAGGCGGCATCGCGCGCGGTCTTGGCCAGAATCGATGCCGCCGAAATTGCCTCGACCTTATCGTCGCCACCGATAATGGCTTCGGATCGTATCTTCATCACCGGACAGCGATTGCCGTCTATCAGCGCCAGCGTCGGCAGTACCGACAGCAACTCGATGGCGCGGCGCATCGCCAGCATACTGGCTTGCAAAATATTCAGCGTATCGATTTCCGCTTCGGAGCATTGCGCGATGGCCCAAGCCACTGCATGCGTCTTGATTTCTACGGCGAGTTGCTCGCGTGTGGCCGCGGTCAATTTTTTCGAGTCGCGCAGGCCGGCGATCGGCCGCTGCACATCCAGAATCACCGCCGCTGCAAACACCGGCCCGGCCAGTGGCCCGCGCCCGGCTTCGTCTACGCCGCAAATGGTTTCGCCGGCATAATCGAAGAGAGATAAAGTTT
>DATMOE010000043.1:0-3031 GCA_035568435.1 Herbaspirillum sp.
AAAAATCGCGCCTTTCCCGCTACGTGAAAGTGCTGGAAATCGGCATCATGAGCGTGGCCGCTTTTGGCTGGATGACGCATAACTTATGGATTCTGGTTGCGGCAATCGTCGGCATGGGCGTGCACTCGACCTTGTTCGGCCCGGTCAAATATGCGTATCTGCCGCAGCAATTGAAAGCATCGGAGTTGATCGGCGGCAATGGCATGATCGAAATGGGCACGTTTGTCGGCATTTTATTGGGCGAGGTGCTGGGCGCGGTATTGGTGGTGCAGCGGCCATGGGGATTAATGCTGGTAGCGCTGGCAACGGTCGGCGTTGCGCTGCTCGGCTGGCTGGCCAGTTTGGGTATTCCGCTGACGCCGGCGCCAGCGCCTGAATTGAAGATCAATTGGAATCCCTTCACGGAGATGGTCCGCAATCTGCGTTTCTCGCGGCAAAACCGGCCGGTCTTCCTGGCCATGCTGGGCAATTCCTGGTTCTGGTTTTACGGCGCGATCGTATTGGCGCAATTTCCCTTGTTCGCCAAAGATTATCTGCATGGCGATCACAACGTGTTCGTGTTGCTGCTGACGGTGTTTTCGCTCGGCATCGGCGCCGGTTCATTGCTGTGCGAACGCTTATCCGGTCATCGGATCGAAATTGGCCTGGTGCCGTTCGGCTCCATCGGCTTGTCGATTTTTGCGGTCGATCTATTTTTTGCCAGCAACGGCTACAGCAATACGGCAACGGTGGGATTGACCGGTTTCCTGGCACAGCACGGCAGCCTGCGGATACTGTTCGACTGCATCATGATCGGCGTTTTTGGCGGTTTTTATATCGTGCCGTTATTTGCCTTGATTCAGGTCCGCTGCGATCAGCAGCATCTATCGCGCACCATCGCCGGCATGAATATTTTGAATGCGCTGTTCATGGTGGCGGCGGCTTTGCTGGCGATGGTCTTGCTGCGTGCAGGCTTGACAATTCCCGATATATTTCTGGTCACGGCAATTCTGAACGCGCTGGTGGCGGCCTATATATTTTCGCTGGTGCCGGAATTTCTGGTGCGTTTTCTGGCATGGCTGCTGATTCACACCCTGCACCGGGTGCGCAGCGTGAATGCCGAGTTTTTGCCGAAACACGGCGCGGCGGTGCTGGTCTGCAATCACGTCAGTTATCTGGATGCGGTGGTGATCATGGCGGTCAGCCCGCGGCCGATCCGTTTTGTGATGGATCACAACATTTTCCGAATCCCTGTCCTGTCCTGGCTGTTTCGCACGGCGCGCGCGATCCCGATTGCGCCTGCGCGTGAAAGTGCGGAGATCATGTCGCGCGCCTATGTTGAGATTGCACAAGCATTGCAGGAAGGGGATCTGGTTTGTTTATTCCCGGAAGGCAAGCTGACCCGCGACGGCGATATCAATGAATTCAGGCAGGGCATCGCCAAAATTATCGAACAATCGCCGGTGCCGGTCATTCCGCTGGCCTTGCGCGGCTTATGGGGCAGCCTGCTCACGCACAGCAAACAAAATCCGTTTGAGCGCTCATTCCGGGGCGGTCCGTTTTCCCGGCTGGAGTTGGCGGTCGGCGCGCCGCTTGCGCCAGAAACGGTGACGCCGGCGCTGTTGCAGGAAAAGGTTAGCGAACTGCGCGGCGATTGGAAATAAGCCGGAAATGCCTTTCTGCCTCACGCTGGCGTTGCGCTGGTAAAATCGAATCTTTGTTATTTTAGAAATATATTATGTCCGGCAATACTTTCGGTTCCATGTTCGCGGTTACCAACTTCGGTGAATCCCACGGTCCTGCCATCGGCTGCGTGATCGATGGTTGTCCTCCGGGACTTGCCTTGTCCGAGGCCGATATACAACCGGAACTGGATCGCCGCAAGCCGGGCACTTCGCGTCATGTGACGCAGCGGCAAGAGCCGGATACGGTTGAAATTCTGTCCGGCGTGTATCAGGGCCAAACCACCGGCACGCCGATCACGCTGCTCATTCGCAATCAGGATCAACGCAGCAAGGATTACAGCAATATCGTCGAAACCTTCCGGCCCGGTCATGCAGATTACACTTATTGGCATAAATACGGCGTGCGCGATCCGCGCGGCGGCGGCCGTTCGTCGGCCCGTCTGACCGCGCCGGCAGTGGGCGCGGCGGCCATCGCCAAGAAATGGCTGCTGCAACAATATGGCACCACTTTTGCCGGCTGCATGAGTCAGATGGGCGATCTGGCGGTGCCGTTCGAGTCTTGGGATCATGTGCGCAATAATCCTTTCTTTGCGGCCAATGCCAGCATGATCGAGCAGATGGAAGCGTATATGGATCAGTTGCGCCGGGATGGCGATTCCTGCGGTGCGCGCATCGAGGTGGTGGCGCGCAACGTGCCGGTCGGCCTGGGCGAACCGGTCTACGACAAGCTGGATGCCGATATCGCCTACGCCATGATGGGCATCAATGCGGTCAAGGGCGTGGAAATCGGCGCCGGTTTCAAAGCGGTCGCGCAGCGCGGCAGCGAACACGGCGACGAACTGACGCTGCAAGGTTTTGCCAGTAATAACGCCGGCGGTGTGTTGGGCGGTATTTCAACCGGGCAGGACATTACGGTATCGATTGCAATCAAACCGACTTCCAGTATCCGTATCCCGCGTCATTCAATCGATAAGGCCGGCAATCCGGTCATGGTGGAAACGCATGGCCGTCACGATCCTTGCGTGGGTATTCGCGCCACGCCGATTGCGGAGGCGATGCTGGCGCTGGTGTTGATGGATCACGCATTGCGGCATCGCGCGCAATGCGGCGATGTCAAAGTCGATACGCCGGTCATTCCAGCACATAATTGAACAATTCATGCGCATGCGGCCTAATGTTCGCTAAACCCTTCATAGTGAAGTGGTTTTTTCGCAACGCGTCGCTTGCGCCCTATGAGGCGAGGCAGAGGCGGGCTGCTTCCCCTATGCTTCTATGTCATAATCTAAGACCAATTTCGCCTTATTCCAGACCAACATCAGATCATGCTTAAAACGCTTTACGACAAACTTTGGGAATCGCATGTAGTG
>DATMOE010000044.1:0-3056 GCA_035568435.1 Herbaspirillum sp.
CTGCGATTGACGGTCGAGATAGACCAAGATATTGTTAGGATTGCAATTAGCAGCCCGGCGTAAAGGCATCGCATTGAATGCTACCGAAAAATCCAAGAAAAATTCTTATGCCAACTTCAAGTGCAATTCACAAACAGTCTCTCGGACTGGGCGCCAAACTGTCAATTAGTGTTCTTCTCGTGGTCGGTGTCGTGTTCGCGCTGTTTGTCGTTGCGATTACCTATTCTCTATCTAATATTGTGGAACAGCGTGCAAACGTTGACGTAGCCGACAAGACTGCGTTGTTAGTGACACTAGTGGAATCTTCCGACAAAGATTTACGCGATCGCGTCGGCGGTTTGGCGAAGGTACTGAAAAATAGTTTGCAGGGCCAATTCGATACCGGGCCAACACCGGTCGACATCAATGGTAAGCCTGCGCCCAATCTGCAATTGAATGGAAAATCGCTCGATTTGGATTTTGGGTTGGTGGATCGGTTTTCGGCATCAACCAATGGCGTCGCTACAATATTTGCCAAATCGGGTGATGACTTCATTCGTGTGACAACGTCGCTCAAAAATGACAAGAATGAACGCGTCATCGGCACCATGCTGGATCACGCGCACCCCGGCTATGCCGCCGTCATGAAAGGACTCAGCTTTGTCGGTTCTGCGACCTTGTTCGGTCGTCAATATATGACGGAATACGATCCCATTCAGGATGCAACCGGCAAAGTCATCGGATTGGCCTTTGTCGGACTAGACTTTACCGACTATCTTGCCAATTTGAAAAATACAATTCGCTCGCTGAAAATCGGCGACACCGGTTATTTTTATGTGCTGGACGCGCGCGCCGGGAGCACGCTTGGCAACCTGATCGTGGCCCCGGCAGCCGAGGGCAGCAACATTCTGGACGCCACCGATGCCGACGGTAAAGCGTTTATCAAAGAAATTCTGGAAAAGAAAAACGGCCTGATCAGCTACCCCTGGATTAACCATGCACTGGGCGAAACAACGCCGCGAGAAAGAGTGGCGGCCTACGCCTATCTCAAGAATTGGAACTGGGTCATCGCGGGTGGCACGTATGTCGACGAGTACACCGCAGGCGTGCGCCGGCTGCGTAATTTGTACATCATGATCGGCGCTGTGCTGGTGCTTCTCATTTCAGGCGCCTTGTATCTGCTGATTCGCCGCATGGTGACCACACCGCTGCGGCTGGCTACCGAAGCCGCAGAATCGCTCTCCGATGGCGACCTGCGCATCGCGCTCAAGATCGATCGGACCGATGAAATGGGTCGCCTGATGCTATCGATGAACAAGATCGGCAGTAACCTAGCCGACGTGGTCAGTAAAGTGCGGCACGGCTCGGAAAGCGTGGCACATGCCAGCCGCGAGATTACCGAAGGAAACAACGATCTATCATCACGTACCGAGCAACAGGCCGGTACGCTGGAAGAAACCGCCTCGTCGATCGAAGAACTGACATCAACGGTCCGGGCCAATGCCGATAATGCGCGGCAAGCCAACACACTCGCCGTCAACGCCTCAGAAGTTGCCGGTCGCGGCGGCGATGTCGTGTCCCAGGTCGTGACGACCATGGGATCGATCAATACATCGTCCCGAAAAATCGTTGACATCATCGGCGTCATCGACGGGATCGCTTTTCAGACAAATATTCTCGCTTTAAATGCGGCGGTAGAAGCTGCGCGCGCCGGCGAACAGGGCCGCGGCTTTGCGGTGGTTGCTGCAGAAGTCAGAACGCTGGCGCAGCGATCTGCCGCTGCTGCGGGCGAAATCAAGAAATTGATTGCAACCTCGGTGGGCGCGGTTGATGCAGGATCGAAACTGGTCGACCAGGCGGGCGCCACGATGACAGAAATCGTCAGTAGCATTGGCTTCGTCACAGACATCATGCGTAAAATAACGACCGCATCTGCCGAGCAAAGCCAGGGTATTGAACAAGTCAATCGTGCTATCACTGAAATCGACAACGTCACGCAGCAAAATGCTGCATTGGTCGAACAGGCTACTGCGGCGGCAGTCGCAATGACGGAGCAAGCGACCAAGCTCGAACAGCTTGTCAGTATCTTTAAGCTCGATTCCAAATGAGAGTGCCGTTGCGCGCGCCGCAGTGCCGTTCCGATTGCGGGGCTTGTTGTATTGCGCCATCCATCACCAGCCCGATTCCCGGCATGCCGAATGGTAAACCGGCCGGCGTACGCTGTATTCAACTTGGGGAAGACTTGCGCTGCCTGATTTTTGGCAAGCCGGAACGCCCGGCCTTCTGCGGCGGTCTACAACCGTCGCTTGAAATGTGCGGCGTCGATCGCGTTGCGGCGATTCGTTGGCTGACGCAGTTGGAAGTCTTAACCTGTCCAGCTGAGGGCGCTTAACACTAAAGCATTCGGGGCTATTCGATGTGACAAGGCAGGTGAATAAACCATCCATGCAGGCGCACGGTAAAATGGCGCCATTATTGGATCGAGTGATCTAGTATTGATCGATCCTGTCCTGCCTTCGGCGCATTTTCCTGGTGTATTTTTCCTTTAGGTTTTATTTATAGCGGTGACCTTCCCTTTGACAACCCAGAGCGCGCAAGCGCTCGATATTTTACAAACCGTATTCGGCTATCCCTCGTTTCGCGGCCAACAGCAGGCGATTGTCGAGCAGGTTTTACGTGGCGGCGATGCGCTGGTGCTGATGCCGACGGGAGGCGGTAAGTCGCTCTGTTATCAAATCCCGGCGTTGGTGCGCGATGGCGTGGGCGTGGTGGTCTCGCCGCTGATCGCCTTGATGCAGGATCAGGTCGATGCGCTGGCGGAAGTCGGCGTGCGCGCCGCATTTCTAAATTCCACCCAGACCTACGAAGAATCGTCCGAGATCGAACGCCGCGTGCGGCGGGGCGAGATCGATCTGGTGTACGTCGCACCGGAACGTCTGATGACGCCGCGTTGTCTCGATTTGCTGGCGCAGTCCAATATCGCGCTGTTCGCCATCGATGAGGCGCATTGCGTATCGCAGTGGGGCCACGATTTCCGTCCCGAATACATCAAACTCTCCGTACTGCACGAACGTTTC
>DATMOE010000045.1:0-2021 GCA_035568435.1 Herbaspirillum sp.
CCACTTCGTCGCTGCGCGTATCGGTCGCCAGCTTGACGCTCAAATCGCCGGCGGTAATGCGCTCGGCCACGCCGGTGATTTGTTGCAACGGCCGCGCAATATTACGCGTGATCACCCAGCCTGCCAGTGCCGCGAACACCAGCGCGGCCGAGGTGCCGAGTACGATCGTCCATTTCACAACAGTGGCATCGACCTCGTTCTCTTCGGATCGTTGCTTGAGCAGGGCGATCTCCTCACTTTGCATCTGATCGATGATCTGTTTGATCCCTTCTTTGATCGCTTTGCCATTTTCGTTTTTTATGCGTTCAATAGCCGCCGTAGCGCCATTTGCTCGGAATAGCTTGGCCGTTTGCTCGGAAAAATCCATACGCTCTTTGATCATCGGCTCCAGGAGATCGAGGCGTTTTTGCTGGAGCGGATCGTCCGCCGTTAATTTTCGGAGATTCTCAAGGACCAGGCCGATTTTCTCCCCGGCGGCCCGGGACTGTTCAAGAAAACGGTCCTGCTCAGTGAGGTAATAGCTGCGATTAGCTAACTCAACCTCTTGCAACAATGAAGGCGGCTCCTTGAGCGCCAGCAGAACTTGATAGGAGTGTTCGCGCCAGTTTGACGTGTCGATCAAGCGAATTGTCTTTTGATAGGAGGCTGCGCCTACCAGGAAAAAAATCACTAGCGTGATGCCAATCCCGGTGCCGATCTTGGTTCCGACATTCCATTTCATGATGGGGTGCCCCTTCTTATTTATATTTAAATGAGCGCTATGGAGACCATCTTTTTCTGAAATAGTTGCGATTCCGCCGACGAAACCGGCGTTATGTCCGCAAACAATATTGCGCCGCATAAATATTTCTTACGGAAAAATTTTCTATCCAATCAGCCCCTAGACTCGCGGCGGCAATACAGTTCCCGCTACCTCGCCGAAGCCGATGCGCGCACAGCCGGGTTTTTCGGCCCAGCCACGCATGGCAACGGTGTCGTCATCTTCCAGGAACAGGCGGGTTTCACCGTTGGCCAAGGTCAGCCGGTTTTTGCCGCCGGCGGTTAATTCCAGCAGCGAGCCGGCTTCTTCCGGCGTCGGGCCGGATTGGGTGCCGGAGCCGAGCAGATCGCCGGGCTGCAAGTTGCAGCCGCCGACTGTGTGGTGCGCTACCAGTTGCGACACGCTCCAATATGCGTAACGGAAGTTCGACAGCGAAACACGCGCCGGCGGCAGGCCGTCGCGCCGCATCGATGCCGTTTGCAGCAGCACTTCGAGCTGCACGTCGAAGCCGCCAGCGGCGCGTAGTTGCACTGAATCCAGATACGGCAAGGGCTGGGGATCGGCGGCGTCGCGGGTCCAGGCTGCGCGGTAGGGCGCCAGCGCTTCCAGCGTGACGATCCAGGGCGAAATCGTGGTGGCGAAATTCTTGGCCAGGAAGGGGCCCAGCGGCTGGTATTCCCAGGCCTGAATATCGCGCGCCGACCAATCGTTGAGCAGGCACAGCCCGAACACATGCGATTCGGCATCGCGCATCGCAATCGCGCTGCCGATGGCATTGCCGGCTCCGACGAAAATGCCGACCTCAAGTTCGTAGTCGAGCCGCTTGCTGGGGCCAAGCACCGGCACAGTTGCGCCGGCTGCGAGCGTCTGGCCCAGCGGGCGCGGGAATTGCTGGCCCGAGACCGCAATCGATGAGGCGCGTCCGTGGTAGCCGATCGGCACCCATTTGTAATTCGGCAGCAGCGGTTGGTCGGGACGAAATAATTTTCCGACTGCCGTAGCGTGATGAATCGAGGCATAGAAATCGGTGTAATCGCCGATCCGGGCCGGCAATGCGTATTCCGCTTCGCTTTGCGCCAGCAGTGCCGCGGGTATCTTGGCCGCCAGCGCTGGCGGCGCATCGCTGCGCAACAGGCGCGACAAGCTCAGCCGCAATGCCGACCAGACCGGCGCACCCAGCGCCATCAGCGCATTCAGGCTATCGCTGCAGGCGGCGGCGACAGCCTGTGCGGTCAGTGCATCGGCTTGCGCAAACAGGCCG
>DATMOE010000046.1:0-6630 GCA_035568435.1 Herbaspirillum sp.
CAGCAGATACCTCGGTCAATACGTCTGCGACAATCGGCGGGGAAATCGGCGGAGATCCGTCTACAGCAGCAAGAACCGGCACTGATGCACAGGCCAGCAAAGCGGCGATGATATGTATCTTCAAAATAATCCACTCAAAAAATCGCGACATGCCATAGCAGACGCATAAGAAAAGGAAGAATGCGGAAGGATGCCGTTATGACCTCAGGTACACCCGTCGAAAACGGCATACGAAATCAACACAAGCGCAAACACATACGCGAAAAGTAAAACAGGTCGCTATTTTGAGATGTAGAAATTTGAAAAAATATGTATAAAAAACTTAAAAATTTACTAGGATAATTCTTAAATTTTTAATTGGCGTGGCATTGAGTTGGCGCAGAATGTCCCGTATGCACACTGTATGAATTGAAACCAGCCGTCATCGGCACTAAAAAATAGAGTATGTGGAAAAATATTTTGAATAAATGGCTGTAAAAAATCAAAAGCAATAAATAAGAATAATCTTATTTAGACGTAAGATTCACTCCTATGCTTGTCACAAGCAGCCTTCGTATCTACACTTTCGCTTCGAATACACCCGCCACTGATCACCGCGTCGCCTGCTCTCCTGACAGCCGTCCATCCCGCATTTTCTAAAGCAAAAAATCATCGTCAACGACAATTTCACAAACCGGGATACAGCAATAACTCAGTAATTTCCCCATCATTCGGAAGCGCTATAAATGGCGCCGGAACACACGCAATTTTTAACCTGAACAAGATAAATTATTTTTAAAATAAAAATAATGGCCGACCATCATTTATAAGAATTCAATACAGAAAACGAAACGCAAAAGGCCGCATAAAAATATGGTTGTTTCTCTCCCTAAAGATAGACCATACTCACTCATCGTAAAACGAGATGCCCTCCTTTTTTCGAATGTTCTGGTTTCTCATTTCCTGCTGGTCTTTATCTTATCTTTTGCTGATTTTTTTTGAATTTCTTGTTGCATTCCTCTACCGGTCCTCACACGTATGTTGAACCAAATCGGTAATAAAATAAATTAACCAAATCAAACATGTTGAATCGAAAATCCACGTATAAAATCGTCGTCGCCGACGATCATTCCATTGTCACTTCCGGCGTCAGTCAGGTTATTGCCGATTTTCCGAATATCGAAATTGTCGGTTCGGCAAAAACCATCGAATCGCTTTTTTCACTATTGGAGCAACAACCTTGCGATGTCCTGATTTGCGATTACGCATTTGCCGACGATAACAAACCCGACGGCTTGCTGTTATTCGACCGGCTGTTACGAAGCTTTCCTGATATAAAAGTAATCGGCTATACCATGCACGACAGCTTTCCTTCCGTTAAACGTGCGCTCGATCTCGGCCTGCACGGTTTTGTCAGCAAGGCTTCCGATCTCGATTGTCTGGTGGCCGCCATTAACGCCGTGATGCTCGGGGAGATATATACCGATCCGAAAACAACGCAGGTCTTGTTGAAGCGTATTCTTGCCGGCACCTCGTTTTCTCTGCAAAAACCGCTTTCCGCCAGGGAAACCGAGGTGGTTCGCATGTTGGCGAATGGCATGAAAGTGGGACAAATCGCCAGCATCACCAATCGCAGCCTGAAGACCATTAGTACACAGAAAAAATCTGCGATGAAGAAACTCGGAACAGATACGAATGTGCAACTGATCGAGGAATTTAAAAAGATGTTCACTAGCTAAGAAGATGTCGAAGAGCTGCGTTCCTGCATATAACCGCAGCTTGCTCTACGCAGTTGCGCTGGCTCTATCATTTGCCGTTCTTACGGTATCCGCGGCGCTCGCTTGGGACCAGATGAATTTAGTCATCGACAATGTCCAGCGCCGCAATTATGTCGAACAACTGGATACCCTGAAAAACAATCAACGCAAACTTATTTATAGCCTGCATCAGATAGCGCGACTGCATAGCCGCCTTCTAATTCAATCGCATAAAAACGGTAGATGCGATACCGGTATTGTTTTCCCGGGAGAGCTTAATAGGATGCGGAGCGCCGAAGCAAACGCAAATGCGGCGCCGTTCATCACCACGACACTTGACGATACCGGCTGTGCCTCGGACCTTCCTCTATTGCGCAAGCTATCCCGCAGCCTGACGTTTTCCATTCATAATCTTTGGAATTATCCTGAAATCAGCAATTACACCTTCGATCTGAAAGGCCGCTTTCTGGCGCAAAGCGGCCCCTCTACCGACGCCATGCCCATCTCAAAAGGCGACATTCGAAACAACATTGCATCGGTGACAGCGCCTCTTCAGCCGGGCATACAATATTTACGCCAAACAGCAGGAACATCCGCCCTACCGTTTTTTACCGGCATTCATCGACGTGCGGATGGTGCGGACGAGGTATTAAGTATCGGCGTGCCGATTTACGACAAGGACCGGTTATTTGCAATCACCGCAATCGATATCGAGCGCCGTGCTTTCAATAAAGTGTTCATGCCATCAGGGCGGTTACCCGGATTTTTTGTATTCGATACCAGCCGCCCTTCGCCGATCCTGCTCAACAGCATCGCCGCCGGCGAACGTCCGCTGGTGCAGTCCATACTCACCCACTGGCATTCCATTAATACGATTGCACATGATCTGTCTGTCACGGCAATAGGTCACTGCTTTTATTTGGCCGAAACGATCGCCGGTACGCCCTGGGTGGCGGTTTACAGTTTCAATTTCGGCGATATTTTGGCTGTTTCGGAATCGCTTTGGATGTGGATCGGCTTTTCAATGTTCGGTACGCTGCTGTTACTTTGGAGCGGTATTTATCTCGTTAATCGCTACATGCTGGTACCGCTGTTCATGGCCTCGCAGCGTATTGCCGCCAGCGAAGAATTAAATCGGACGATTATCGCCACTGCGCCAGTCGGCTTGTGCATGGTGGATCTGCGAACCATACAATTGTTGCTAGCCAACGATCTGGCCCGCTCATACGCCGAGCGCTGGGGACAACGGCCGGATCTGGCGCGCAGCATTCTAGATGCCTACAATGCAATCGCCGGCCCGAATGCCACGGCTGACCGGAACGATGTTCAATATACGGAATTACCGACGCCGCAAGACATCAAGGCGCCGCCATTACTCGCTGCGTTTTCCCATGTGCGCTATCAGGAACGCGATGTGTTGTTGTGCGGCTTATCGGATATCTCCGTCCACAAGGAAGCAGAAGCCATGCTGCAGCAGGCCAGGCAAAGCGCGGATGAAGCCAATGCGGCAAAATCCATGTTTCTGGCAACCATCAGCCACGAAATCCGTACCCCGCTGCACGGTGCGATGGGCAATCTGGAATTATTGGAAAACACTTGTTTATCGCCATCGCAACACAGCACGATCGGCACCATTAATCGTGCTTTCTTCTCGCTGCTGCAGATTATCAATAATGTATTGGATCTGTCGAAAGCCGGCACCGGCCAGTTGCACTTAAGTACCGATGTTTTCAATCCGGTCGCCCTGCTGGAAGACGTTGCCCTGACATTCGCACCATGCATCGCCAAGAAAAACGTGCAATTTTTCTGTTTGCTCGATGGCAGGTTGCCGAACCGGCTACACGGCGATGAAGCACGCCTGCGCCAGATTTTTAATAATTTGCTGTCGAATGCAGTCAAATTTACCAGCAGCGGGAAGATCGTCATGCGCGCCGACTTATCAGATCTGCAAGCCGATGACTGTGCCTTCACCGTACAGATCATCGACAGCGGCATCGGCATTTCAGCCGGCGATCAGGAAAAACTGTTCAAGCCTTTCCAACAGGCCAATCATACAATTGCCGGCACATTCGGCGGCACCGGCCTCGGACTGTCATTGGTCAAAAATTTATGCGATGCGATGGGAGGCGCTATTGAAGTCAATAGCCGTCCAGATGAAGGCGCCTGTTTCACCGTTTCATTAAAACTGCCGGTGTCAAATTTAATCAAAGAACATGCGGGAAAAAAGACCTCAGATGCCGAAGCTAAAGCTGAAGTTAAAACTGAGATCAAAGCTGAAATGCCAACGCAGGCACTGGCCAACGTAACGATTGCCTTATGTTGCAACGATCCCTTATGGCATCAGCATTTATGCCGGCAACTCGAAGCAAGCGGCGCCACCGTGCATGCCATAGCGATTGCAACAGACGTTACGCCAGAAGTTGCAATCGCCGCACAGATGCCTGCAACGGTAATCCATTACGACACGGTTTTAATCGCTTGTCAGAATAATCAGGAAGCCATCTATCTACCGCTGTTGATGCACTACCCGCATAGTCGTCGTGTGCTACTGACGCCGCTCGGACCGCTGCCGCCGGAACAACAAGCGGCCTGCATCCGGGTGTCGGCCCTATCGCAGCACGATTTGTTATTGGCCGTGAACCCCGCAGTCGATCTAGCGCCACCCTTGCTCGCATGTCCGCTCTCGTCGGAACAGAAAGCGAAGTCGGACGAGATAAGCAAGCGCAGCTATCCACCGCATAAAATACAAAATGTATCGACCAACGCCGTTGTCGCAAACGATGCCGAGATGCTCAATATCCTGCTGGTCGAAGACGACTCCGTCAATGTGGCTCTGGCACAGCAGCAGTTGGCGGTATTGGGCTACAAGCA
Source organism: Herbaspirillum sp. (assembly GCA_035568435.1). Classification (GTDB taxonomy): domain Bacteria; phylum Pseudomonadota; class Gammaproteobacteria; order Burkholderiales; family Burkholderiaceae_D; genus Herbaspirillum. Next base: position 4,608 of record DATMOE010000046.1, read on the forward strand.
CATCGACCTGGCGCACAATGGACAAGAAGCGCTGGAGAAATGCAGCGAACAGGCTTATCAAATCATACTGACCGATCAGTTCATGCCGGAAATGGACGGCAATCATCTGGCGGCAACGTTGCGGCAAAAAGCCTATCCGGCGACCATCATCATGGTCACGGCAAGCCGTCCCAGTCCCAAGGATCGCGAAAATCTCGACGCTGTACTGCTTAAGCCGGTCTCGCTGGAGCAATTAAGAAACGCACTGTCATGCCATTGCCTACCTTCAACGCCGATTGCGCCAACATCTGCGCCAACATCCAGTCAAATAATTCTATGGAATGCGTTTCTACAAGATTACACAAGCGCCATGGACACACTAGAACTGGCCTCTCGCGAGGGCAATAGAAACCTGTGCCTGCAACAATTGCATAAGCTCAAAGGCGCACTGGGAATTTTGAAACAGCCGATTGTAAAGCAGGTGACAACACTCGAAAGACGCAGTAAAACGGCGTCGTTTGGCACGATGTCCAATGCCTACCGCGAATTACGGGAAGCGCTGGATCAGTTGATCGCTTCCAGAGGCTAGGGCAAGATCATCGTGCCCGCGGAGCCGCCAACTCGCCGCTGGCAGGCGATTTGGCTTGCGCACGCTGTGCGGCGACCTTGCAGGCATCAGCGGCATTCGCATCCAGCACGGTTTGGCCGACCGCAGTCAGACCGATGCTTGCTATAGCCGCGCCGACACGCGCGGCGGTCCCTAGCATTCCACGAGCGTCCAGGTGGAAACGCGGCTTTACCAGCTTGCCGCTGACATTAACGTCCCCAGTCAATATCGATGCGCCAAGCCGTAACCCATTCACGCTGGTGACCCGGCCATGCAAATCCAAAGTCTGATCGCGCATGTCAACGACACCATCGGTTAATAACTGACTGGATTCGGTACGAGCGCCGGCAATCGACGTCGCCGTAGCGCGGCCGTTCTCGAACGGCATACTCGCAACGAGACACACCACATCCATGTGATCGGCGCGTTTGCCGGCCAATACGGGAACCAGTCCGGTCAATAGAGATTCGGTAGCGCCGGCGCTGCTTGAACGCACTACCGCTGGCCCCATGCGCAAGCTAACCGGCCCAGTCATTGTCGCTGCCAACTGGTTCAACGATGCGCCGCTTGCGCTAACACTGGCATTTACCCCGAGCGGGCCACCACTCAATAAAAATGGTTTATGCAACACACTGCGCCACTGTTCGATCGAAACATTCGATGCCTTCAGATTCAACTTTACCTGTCGATTGTGTGCTGTAAAGAGCGCATCGGCAGTGGTCGCACCGCCAAGAAAATCGGCTGAAAATAGTGGAACGCGCATCTGATCCGTTTGCAATTGCATCTGCATTTTTACGTTCTGCAACGGTAGACCGGCGCGCAATTTGAGTACGCCTGACTGCAATCCGACATCGGCAGTAAAACCCTTCACCCGTTGCAGCAGCGGCCACGCCAGTTGGGCATCCTGAAACATGGCGCCGGGCGGTTTTGCAGGAGGCTGCGGAAACCCGGCGTCCAGCGTCGCCTGCGCCCAATCCAGATAATCGGTACGTAACTGCCCTTCTATCCGCAACGGGGTCTGCCCGGTATGCACCGTTGCCTGTCCGGTCACACGCAAATCGCCCAGCGCAAATGCCAACTGCGAAATTTCCACGCTGCCGGCGCCGGCCTTGCTATGCAAAGCAAAATCCAGTTTGATCGCTGCCAGATCGCGTCCAGCCGATTGCATTAAAGTCTGCCACGGACTTTTAACCGGCGCATCGATATGCACGCGCAAATCGGTACCGGCCAAATCAGCCCCCAGGCCAAGCGAACCTTCCGCATGGATATTACCTGCGGTGCTTTGCCCCGGCACTTCCGCATTCACCAGAAAAGGCGTCACCGCACCCGGCCCAAAGTCCGACAGATTATCTGCGCGCGCAATCAGATGCACGGTACGATCGCCAGCCAGTATTTGCATATCGGCCGCTACCTTGCGTCCCCCAACAATGCTTAACG
>DATMOE010000047.1:0-4447 GCA_035568435.1 Herbaspirillum sp.
GATCCGATCGCGCATGCCGACGCCATGGCGCAGCCGGTCGGCATGCGGCGCGAACAGATCGATGCGGGCCGCTTCCTGCTGACGACGTTTGTCCGCATTACCCACCCCGAGCTGCCGCTGACCATTTATATCGAGGGCGACGGGCTGGCCTGGCGCTCGCGCTACCAAGCTTCCGATGATCCGACGCCGCATCAGGCGCTGGGCCTGGCGCTCGCGGTGGCAGACCCAACGCCCAACGTCATCTACCTGGCGCGCCCCTGCCAATTTACGCCCATGGCAATGAACCCCAGTTGCAACGTTGCCTACTGGACCGACAAGCGCTACGCAGAAGAAGTAGTCACCGCCATGAACCAGGCGATCTCGCATTACGCGGCCCAAGTCACCCAACTACCGGCGCAGCACATTCATCTGGTCGGTTATTCCGGCGGCGGCGCATTAGCTGTGCTGATCGCCGCCAGACGCAGCGACGTGGCATCGCTGCGCACGGTGGCCGGCAATCTCGATCATGTCGCCGTCAATCGTCTGCATCAGGTATCCGCCATGCCGGAATCGCTCAATGCAATCGACGTTGCGCGGCAAGTCGCGGCCATCCCCCAGATCCATTTCAGCGGAGCCGACGACACCGTCGTGCCGCCTGCGATTGCCCAAAGTTTTGTAGCCGCCGCCGGCGCATGCGCACAAGCGCGCATCGTGCCGGGCATGTCGCACGACAGTAATTGGGAGCGCCGGTGGCCGGCGTTGCTAGCCATCGCTCCTCTTTGCCCTTCAGGAAAAATGCATGAATAACGCGCAAGAAACAAATCAAGAAACAAATCACGATTTGAATAATAAGCAGTCCGTCACCATGCTCAAACCCTGTCGTCACGGCGACATGCTGTTTCTGCAGCGCGACCAGTATGTCGGGCGCTCGCTGGAGCTCTACGGTGAATTCAGCGAACTGGAGGGGGATTTGTTCGGGCAGTTACTGCGCCCCGGCCATGTCGTGGTGGAGGTCGGCGCCAATATCGGCGCGCATACGGTGCATCTGGCCAAACTGGTGGGCGCGAGCGGGACGGTGTACGCCTTCGAACCACAACGCGTCATTTTTCAGATACTGTGCGCCAACATCGCCCTGAATGCGCTGTTTAATGTCCACACATATCATGCCGGGCTTGGCCGTGAGAAGGGCACGCTCAACGTCCCGCCGCTGGATTATGCCGGCGTAGGCAACTTCGGCGGCTTGGCGCTTTCCGAGGCGGCGGTCGGCGAAGCGGTGTCTGTATGGCGTCTCGATGATTTTAAATTCACGTCCCTGCAAGTACTCAAAATCGACGTAGAGGGGATGGAGGCCGATGTCTTGGCGGGTGCGCGCAATACCATTACCCGGTATCGTCCGATCATGTATGTCGAAAACGACCGCCAGGAAAAATCGGCGGCGCTGATCCAGCTCATCGAGGAACTTGGCTACAGCATGTATTGGCATACGCCTGACATGTACAACCAAAATAATTACGCCGGCAATCGCGAAAATATCTTCCCCGGCATTATCTCCATCAACCTGCTCTGCATCCCCAAGGAACTGTCGCTGACCATGCAGGGATTCCGCCAAATCACCGGCCCCGACGATTGGTGGCAGAACGCACGATGAACTGCATCGATCGAGATCACGCTATTTTCGGAGCCTTCTATGACTAAGCATCTGACCGCTGTACCGCACGCCCTCAAAAGCGCGGATCGCGCAGCGCATTACGGCCACGACGGCGCGGTCTTGTGGCTGACCGGATTGTCTGCATCGGGTAAATCGTCATTATCCATGGCCCTTGAGCATGCGCTGACCAAGCTGGGCTATTCCTGTTACGTGCTCGATGGCGATAATGTGCGCAAGGGCTTGAACGCCAATCTCGGCTTCAGCCCGGAGCATCGCACCGAGAATATTCGACGCGTGGGTGAAGTCGCGGCCTTGTTTGCCGACGCCGGCCTGATCTGCATTACCGCATTCATTTCTCCCTATCGCGCCGACCGCGCGCGGGCCCGGCAATCCTGCCTGGAAGCGTTTCACGAAATCCATATCGCGGCCGATCTGGCGACCTGCGAGTCACGCGACCCCAAAGGGCTTTACAAGAAAGCGCGTTCCGGCGAACTGCGCGAATTTACCGGCATCACCGCGCCCTATGAAGCACCGGAACAGCCGGAATTAATGATCGATACCGCCGGCGAAACACTCGCAGCAAGCCTGGAAAAGCTCGTGAACTATGTCGTCAGCAAGATTCCGTTCAGTGAACGCAACAGGCCCTAAGCTATTCAGCAAAAATCTCGACGATCAGGCCGCGCAGCCACTGGTTGCCCTCATCCTGATTGAAACGCCGATGCCAGAAAATATTGGTTTGCAGCGACGGCAGACGCAACGGCGGGCGCAGGTAATTTAGTTTGAATGGCGCCGCCGCCCGCTCTGCCAGTTTTTGCGGCACCGTCACCACCAGATCGGTCGTGCTGACGATATAAGGCACCGCCGTGAAATGCGGCACCCGGAATTTGCTCGCCGCCCGCACCCCGGCCTTTTCCAGCATCTGATTGATACGGTCATACGGGCTTTCCAGCGACGCCACGAATAAATGCTGCGCGGCCAGAAAACGTTTCAAGCTCAATTCGCCTTCGGCCAGCACATGCCCGGCCCGGAACATGCTGACGTATGACTGGCGAAACAGGCGTCTTTGGTACAGCGCACTCGATATATTGTCGAACGCACCGATGGCCAAATCGACCCGGCCCGCTTCCATCTCTTCTTTCAAATCGATGGTGCCGGCGCGCACGCTGGCAATCTGGATGCCCGGCGCCAGTGCGCTGCATTTTTCAATCAGCACCGGCATGAAATAGACCTCGCCGACATCCGTCATCGCTATCGTAAACCGACGCTCGCTGATGGCCGGGCTGAAGGGCGCTTGCCGGTTCAAGGCTTGCGCCACCCCGGCCAATGCAGCGGCGATCGGCTCAGCCAGATGTTCCGCCAATGGGGTCGGCTGCATGCCCAGCGAAGTGCGCACGAACAACTCATCGCCCAAGGTCCGCCGCAGCCGCGCCAATGCATTGCTGACCGCCGACTGCGTCAGATGCAGCCGCTTGGCGGCCGACGATATCTGGCGCGCATGGAACACTTCATGGAACACCACCAGCAGATTCAAATCGATATCGCGCGGCTCAATCATGATGTCACCAACTATTCACAAAATTCATAGTCTACATTTTTATATTTACAACATAAAAAAAGTATATTGCAGCACAGATAAATTCAACCGGGAGTCTGCATGAACGCGTTGACCTTGACCGATATGGGCCGCTACCAATCTGGCTTTGGTAATGAATTTGCCAGCGAAGCCCTGCCCGGCGCGCTGCCGGCCCACCGCAATTCTCCGCAACGCGTCGCTTACGGCTTGTACGCCGAACAGCTCTCGGGCACCGCCTTCTCCGCGCCGCGCAGCCAAAATCGCCGCTCCTGGCTGTATCGCATCCGCCCTGCGGCAATGCATCAACCATTCAAACAGATCGATCATGGCCGCATTGTCAGCCGCTTCGACCAGCCGGCCGCGTCGCCCAACCAATTGCGCTGGGATCCCCTGCCGTTGCCGGCGCCGGATGTGCCGACCGATTTCATCGAAGGCTGGGTCACCATGGCCGGCAACGGCTCGCCGGCGGCGCAAAGCGGCAATGCGATCCATCTCTATGCGGCCAATCGTTCCATGACGGAACGCTTCTTTTACTGCGCCGACGGCGAATTGCTGATCGTGCCGCAGCAGGGCCGCCTGCACATCACCACCGAATTCGGCCTGATCGAAATCGAACCGCAGGAAATTGCCGTCATACCGCGCGGCGTGCGCTTCCAGGTCAGCCTGCCCGATGGCAACGCGCGCGGCTACATCTGCGAAAACTACGGCGCGCTGCTGCGCCTGCCCGATCTGGGCGTGATCGGTTCCAACGGCCTGGCCAACCCGCGTGATTTTCTGACACCGCACGCGGCTTACCAAGACCGCGAAGGCGATTTCGAATTACTGGCCAAGTTCGGCGGCAATCTCTGGTCCGCAAAAATAGATCACTCGCCGCTGGATGTGGTCGCCTGGCACGGCAACTACGCGCCTTATAAATACGACTTGCGCCACTTCAGCCCGCTCGGCGCGATCGGCCACGACCATCCAGACCCATCGATCTTTCTGGTGTTGCATGCGCCCCGCGACACGCCCGGCGTCGACACGCTCGATTTCGTGGTCTTCCCGCCGCGTTGGCTGGTAGCCGAAGATACCTTCCGCCCGCCCTGGTTCCACCGTAACGTGGCCAGCGAATTCATGGGGCTGATCCACGGCCAGTACGACGCCAAGGCCGAGGGCTTCGCACCCGGCGGCGCAAGTCTGCATAACTGCATGAGCGGCCACGGTCCCGATGCCGCCACCTTCAAACAGGCCAGCCGCGCCGATACGCA